>CAXQBA010000467.1:0-4304 GCA_964221885.1 Luminiphilus sp.
CGATTTGAACGATATTCTCAATTGAAAAGACTGAACCCATTTTCTGAGCTGTCTCTAAAACCTCACCTTGAAGTCGAGTCCGGTCATTCTGATCCATAAGTAAATAAATCAATTCATTGAAAAAGAACAGACTATATTGTAAAAAAACTTTCAGATCCTTACGACCCATTTTAAAATAATACGATGCACGTTTAGATCGTCCTGTATTGATGCTATCGACCCATTCAACCATCTCCTTAGGTTTACCACGAAAGCATATACGAAGCCAATCAATAAAAATACTAGCCATCCATTTATTTGACTCCTGAGCCACATCATGTAATGCAGTAATACTTCCCTCTGCCATGAAAATAGCCGCTCGTAAACTATCGGCACCAATATCCATATTGGCCTCTGCATAGCGATACATACTATCATCATCCAACGGAGCTAAATTGATCAATTGACATCTTGATAAAATAGTTTGAATAATCTTATCAGGCGCTTCTGTTACAAACAAAAAATACGTATTTCCTCGTGGTTCTTCAATTGTTTTCAGTAGTCGATTCCCTTCTTTACCTAAAAATTCAGGAAGCCAGATGATCATTACTTTAGCACCTCCTTGAGTAGCACGTAGACTAAGCCTAGAAATGATAGACTTACATTCATCTTTCGATAAATTTCCTAACTTATTATCATCACCTATACTATTCAACCAATCGTCCAACCCAAAATACCCCTTCTCCAAAATCATGGCTCGCCATTCTTTGATATGATCCGTACTAACTGATTTACCAGTTGTTGGATACGAAAAATGAAGGTCTGGATGTACTAATTTATCATTCTTCCGACACGAAGAACATTGTCCACAGGCATTTTCCTCCCCTGGGTTTTCACACAATAAATACGTTGCATATGCTAAGGCTAGATTCAAAGCACCTACTCCTTTTTTTGCAATAAAAAGTTGAGCATGTGCCATACGTCCATTGCTAACAGACGAAATCAGATCTTTCTTGATCTGTGAATGACCATATACCGCTGAAAAATTCATAATTGAATATTAAGAGCCTCCAATATACTGTCTGATAAGGGATCTGTTCCTGAGGGAAAACAACCTATCATCAAACCCTCTTGGTCGAAGACACATTTGTGAAAATTCCATGAAATTGTAATATCTGCATATCCATTTCGTTCTTTTTGGGCAATAAATGAAAAGATTTCATCACGGGATTCTCCTAAAATCTTCATTTTATCTGACATTGGGAACGTAACGTTGAAATTTGAAGAGCAAAACTGCTGTATTTCTTCCGTACTCCCTGATTCTTGACCTCCAAAATCATTACACGGTACGCCAATGACAACCAATGTATCCTTGAACATATTATATAACTCTACCAACTGCAGGTATTGTGGTGTATAGCCGCAAGCTGAGGCAACATTTACGAGTACAATATACTTTCCCTTGAAGGACGCTAATGGAATGCTTCCACCTTCGATAGACCTGAGTGTAAATTGATGGATTGACTGTCCCATTTCATTTTTTTTAAACAATTTATCACTAAATTTAGTTAATGTTGTCGAAATAATAAAAGTTAGTTTGATGTATACCTCTGTTTATAGAAAAGCGCACTTTAATGCTGCACATAGGCTGCACAATCAAGATTGGAGTGATGAAAAGAATAAAGAAGTCTTTGGCCTTTGTAATAATGAATACTATCATGGTCACAATTACGATCTAGAAGTTCGGGTTGGTGGTGAAGTTGACGAGAATACCGGTTACTTAATCGACTTGAAGATACTCTCAGACATCATCAAACATAAAATTGAAAAAAAACTAGACCACAAAAACTTGAACCTTCAAGTTGAGGAATTCAAATCATTAAACCCTACAGCTGAAAACATCTGTAAAGTCATCTATGACATACTTAAAGAAAATCTTGATGAAAAGTATGACATTGGTGTTCGCCTGTATGAGACCCCTCGTAATTTTGTTGAGATCGATGATTTATTTCAGCAAAAAGCCTATAACCTATAGGTAAGATAGCACTATCTATTTTTTACATAAGATCCAATTACCTAGATCGATATCAATTGTATTTGATTCCGTACATCTAAAGGATGGATTTTCTTTATCCGTTAACCAATATTGAACCGGGTACTTTTTATCGTTACTTAATACCAAACCAGCATATCTTGAAAAATAACAAACTACATTCCACGGTGGCGGTTCGCCCTGCCATTTAATAAACGTTTGACCTGATAGACTTTGGTCTATTGCCATAATATCTTTAATGATCATTTCGTCTCTTGATGATTGTCCTTTGAAAACTACCATGCTAATAATTCCAAAAAGTATTAATGAAATAGATACGAACTGAACCATCTTAACTCTAGGAAAAGACACCTTTAAAATAGGTTGAAATAACAAACTAATACACAAAACCAGGTATGGTAAAGAAGGGACCAGATAGTATCTCATTTGCTTGGTGCTTAACACAATAGGTACACTTGCCATAAGAAAAACCAGCACCATAAGTATACTTTTCCTGGACCATTTATCAGTAAGCCCAAGTACCTTAAAAATCAAATAAACACATCCAATTAGTATCAATTCAAAAAATGCAAATGTGAAGATTGAGAACCGATTACCGATTATTTCTGAAGAAATAGCATCTAATACTTGAATCGTCAAATATTGATCAAAGTATAGAGTGGCTCCTGACGGCCAAAGAAAAACTAATGTAGTGGCTATACATCCTATTATAGAGGTAATAGATCTAGCCATAATTGATTGCCATCTACTTTTATGATACACATCAATAAAAATACATGCAGGAAAAACAAATAGTGCAACGGGGCCCTTTGTCATTATAGCTAAACAAAAAAAGACACCTGATACTAAACTGAAAAGTATATTTCTTTGCTCAACACTGACCCAATAAATGAACAGGGATACCAAACAAAAAAACGTAAGTGTATTTTCAAGCATATTATTACTGTAGGACCAACTATTTACAGGGATCAGTATCCAAAGCAACATGACCAATCCAAAACTATCACGGGATAGATCTGGCGCTAAACGACGCCAAAATAGGTACATAACTGTCATTGTACCAGTTAATGTAACTAAAGAAAAAACACGTTCGAACCAGAAACCTTCACCTATAAACGACATCATTGCGCGCATGATCCAGATGCCCAAAGGTGGATGTCCGTAAAAGTTGTGATATGCATGCTCAGAGAAGAATAATTGATACAACGATCCATTGCCTTGCTCTAATTGCTGAGCGATAGATGCATACATCAAACCATCACCAAAACAACCTCTAGTCAAAAGCCAAGGTAAAAATACAAGGGCGTATACAGCAAGAGCCACGGCAAAAAAAGGAAAATTTGTCTTGGTCTTCATCTCAACTCTACTTACTTTTAGCATTGTAATCGAAGATACACATTAAATTATGGTTTTGATCAAAAAAGTTCGGGGTAAAGAACCGAGTTGGGGTAATAATTGTTTCTTTGCAGATAACGCTACCATCATTGGAGATGTTGTTATGGGAGACGAATGCAGTGTTTGTTTTCAGGCAATCTTACGAGGTGATGTACATTCGATACGAATTGGAAACAAAGTAAATATACAAGACGGAGCTGTTATTCATTGCACCTATCAGAAAGCACCAACATCAATCGGAAATAATGTATCCGTAGGACACAAAGCCATTGTTCATGGTTGTACCATTCATGATAATGTTTTAGTAGGAATGGGAGCTATTGTAATGGATCATGCTGTCGTGAAGTCGAATTGTATCATTGCCGCTGGTGCTGTAGTTCTTGAAAACACTGTATTAGAAAGTAATTCTATCTATGCAGGTGTTCCAGCCAAAAAGATAAAAGAATTAAGCCAAGAACAACTACAATACAGCATAGAGAGAACAGCAAAAAACTACATTGAGTACGCCTCTTGGTTCAAAACCGAAGAATAATGAAGATCACTATTGCACAGCTGAATTATCACATTGGAAATTTTGAAGGTAACATGTCTAAAATGCTTGATGCCATTAAAAAAGCAAAAGAAAACCAATCTGATATCATTGTTTTTGGAGAATTAGCAACGCACTAAATACTTCAGATGACTTTCCCTTTGACTTTTGGTATCGGCTCTTTTAGTATCAGCGCTCACCTTGTTTTTGAAATCTTGGGAATGACTATGGGTTTTCACTACTTCCTATATTTGCGAAAACAAAAAAAAGATCCTATCTCGGTGTCCAACAGACTGTGGATATTTATTGGGGCGGCCTTTGGTGCGCTGATTTTTTCCAGATTGGTGG
>CAXQBA010000468.1:0-3981 GCA_964221885.1 Luminiphilus sp.
CGAAGGTATAACAACATATCTTGGGTGGATCGACTATTCATACCATTGGTCATTTGGAATGCCAATTTGGCCCATTTCCATGGGATTTTATTGGTACGCGTTGAGTTACTCTACTTCAGTGATCGTATCAAAAATACCAGCGCATTATGTTTTAGCTGTTCTCACCAATTTAACCGTTGTAATGGGTATGCACATACTCGTATGTATACCGCTTATTAAATTGGAACTGATCTCATCGCTACATACAGCGAACTGGGTGATGTATGCAATACCAATATGTATAGCTGCTATTAATAGTTTATTTCTAGTCTATCGAAAACCCCATAACAATCCACTTGCTTTATATTACCTTGGAGGTATTATGGTCTTCTTTTGTGGATTGATCTCATTTATCAAATGACCCGAATCGATCTAATTCCAGATTAATTTCGATATACTTAAATGATCATCACCTGATACACGTAAGATATACATCCCTTGCTTAGAATCTTTTGCTATATCAAATGATGCATTTACTTGTTGCCAAGATTGAACAAGACGGCCGTTCATATCGAACAGCTCAACATCCAAACGTTCATTGGTCTGCATTTCAATATGAATATCAGACGTAGACGGATTCGGCATGATTTGAATTGTTGGTTGTGTATATGATACCTCATCAACCGATGAGGCTGGGCTACACATCAAAGGATACATAAAATCCAATGAAGCTTGTTTTACACTATCTTCCCAAGTCTGATCATTAAAATACGAAACATGACCAGTACTTGTTCGAGTAATCAGTTGATTGGTCACACCTACTGCATCAGCTTGTATATGCATATTGGCACTTCCATCCACATAAATAATTGGTATGTTAAATACAGATGCATATCCACCAGCATAGGGTACAACCCCGTCACCATCATCATGAGCTGAGAAGAGAGGTGGGTCATTGGCATCGATATAAACGTCATCTCGTAATGCACCTGAAAAGCTGACTACAATATCCACTGCTGAGCTGTATTGAAGATTTGTACTGGAATTACCTTCCCAGCCACCATTGGCTTGCACAGCTGCTAAAACAAATGGTTCAAATGTATCTGTGGAGTCAACAAATCCAACATGAGAAGCTAAAATACCACCAGCTGAAATACCTGATACAATAACCATATTAGGATTTATACTGAACTGGTTCACAGTTGCTGCGTCCTCTCTCATGTAGCGAATGGCTGCCTTCATGTCGCCCAACGCTTTGATAACCACATCTGTAAAATCAGCTGAATCAGGTAGAGGAAATAGAGCTCCATCATATAAACGATAATCTATGGCAACAGCTACAAAACCGCAACGAGCATAATATCTACATAACCAATCTACATCTCCACGTTGCCCACCAATAAAACTACCACCATAGGCCATAAATATAACCGGTCTTTGTGATAATGTATCACCATTAGGTTCATAAACATTGAGATATAAATTCTGTGCATTACCAGCAAAAGTAGTATTTGCGCCAAATTGGATATCAGCCGTTGTGTCCACAGTAGTGAAAACCTCACTTAAATATCGGTTGCCATCACAACCTGGAATCTGAGCTTGAGAATGATAGCAGACAACAATAGCTATTAAGGATAGTGTAGATCGTAGCATAATTGATTTGAGTTATGTTATTTATGAAGTAACATAAACTTAATAAATTATGATTGAACTTAGGAAGCAATTACAATAATTTGACATGCAGACAATAAAAAAGAGCTGCGATGCACACAGCTCTTTTTAGTCAACTACTCAATTTTAATAAGTGTATTTTGTCTCATGGTTCCGTCCGAGTGTAACACTGACATAAAATAAGTGCCCTCGGGCAGATCTATAACGGATATTTCAATTTTGTTATTTCCTGGTTCTAGTGTACGTGTATTTTCTAATAATGTTTTACCAAGCACATCAAATAATCGAATATTAATATCTGATTCCGTGCTATTTACATATTGATAAACGATACGATCTGTAACAGGGTTGGGATAAAAAGAAAAAATTTCATCTTTTTCCTCTTGTATTACTATAATCTTAGAGAATTCATAACTTCCATCCGTATCAACCATCTTTAGTTTATAGTAATTGGCCATTGGAGATGGAGTATTGTATGTGAAACTATATTGTTGTAGTTGATTCGAATATCCCTTTGCCAATACCTGACCTAATGGCTCAAAATCAATACCATCGGTCGAATGCATCACAAGGAAGTGATCACTATTCTCCTCAGAAGATGTTTGCCAAGATAATATATGTGATCCATCCTCTTTTACACCGCTAAAATCCAAAAGTGTAATGGGTAAGGATGCTGAAGCTACCAATTGAATAGCTGCACTACCACCAGAAAAAGAACTCAATCCATTCATAGTATTGTATGCAACACCATTAGGTAAAACACCAGAAGCATCACCAAATTGTAAGCCATCGTATTGAGGTGCCACGTAATTCGATCCACTATTTTTGAACCAATAATATCCATCTGTGTAAGGATATTTAAATTGATATCCACAATCTGGGTAGGCACTGATCCAATTGTTCGCAGCATTGATGATATCTGTTTTTTCTGATGGATTATAATAAATGGTTACATCATAGGTTCCATTCAAGACACCACCGCCATCATCTACATTCCAACAACGTGACATTTCAAACTGCATATCACCAGAGTTCATACCCATAGAACAGTAGCTTGGATTGACGACGCCTAATGGCGTCTCAAAATAACTAGCTGCATTGTCTACCGTAATAAGCGGATATCCGATTGGCATACCACTCAGATCACCCTGAATAGATAGCATAATATCATCTCCATCATAAAAATGATGAACACCCGAATTATCAGTACAATAATCATTGGTTACTTTGGTGGTTGATGGGGCCGTTGAAACAAATGATTTTGTGACAACAGTCAACTGTGCATCGTTTGTTGTATTGCACAACCCTTCTCTCCTAGCGTAATAGGTTGTGGTAGTATTACAAGATAAAGAGACATTAGATCCCGTACCTAAAAATGTACCAGCACCATTCGGTTGGCTATACCACTTTATCACCGAGTTGGTACCTTCTACTCCTCCTGAAGCTGTCAGATTAAATGTCGTATTGGGACATTCAGAACCTGGTGCCTTTGTAATTGTGGGAGATGTTGAATTTAAATTTACGTTGATTGATTTTGTAACAACACTTGATGGACAAGTGAATGGATACGAATAAATAAGTTGCATAGAAACGAAGTCACCACCACATAATGTTGTATTAATATTTCCATTCAGATCTTGTGCACTAAACGTAATCGTTCCATTAGCTGCCATTGTATTGATCTGGTTCGCTGATAAAGTGATAGACGTTGTGACTACTGCATTACACTGATCTGCAAAATTACCTGAACCACCAACAGTGCCTATCAATGCATTATTCTCATCATAAATAGACCATTGCTCAAGATTGGATCCTGATCCGTCTATATCTCCGTAGGCAGAAACTACCAATGTAGCATTTCCTACGGCAGAGGATGAAGCTGGAGTAAAAGAGAATGTATTCGTAGGAGACAGAACTGTTTTATTGATCGTCTCATCGTACGTGTTATTCGTAGAGTTAACAGCCTGTACATAATATGTTGTATTCGTACTCAAAGCTGGTGAATTGAATGATGCCCCAGTTCCCTGTAGATTGGTTAAACCAGCATCTGAATACCAATTATATATCGTTCCAGATCCGTTTACATTTAAAGAAGCCGATTGATTCTGGCATACACTACTAGGTCCATTTATGTTGGATATGTTAGGTGTTGGGGTAATCTGAACAGTAACACTTCTACAACTTGAACTAAATAAACCATTTTTGTAATTTTTTGCATAATAGGTTGTTGTAGCTGATGGAGGTGATATAGATAACACAGCACCGGTACCTACAATATTAGATGCAGACGTGGAACTACCACAAGAGCCAGCAAACCAATATACCGTACCA
>CAXQBA010000469.1:0-2393 GCA_964221885.1 Luminiphilus sp.
TTAGAATTCGTGGCAAATCCAGACACTACAGGTATTAACACTTCAGCAACTGTTGCAAAATTCACGGCGCTTCAAGCGGGCCAACCTTTTGCCGGCTGTGAAACATTACATGGAGGTGGAATCGGTAGTTTCACCATCGATAATACGAATTCAATCATACGTGTCATGGTCTATAAATCAGTGATCAGCGACGTGGGCGTCAAATTAGTGCGTTTTGACAATTGGTCATTGGGTGAAATTAAGATTCCAAATACACAGATCAATCAATGGGAAATGTTGACTTTTGATTTTTCATCTCATATTGGCAACACCTACGATCAGATCGTCATTTTCCCTGATTTCAGCAGTCGTTCACAAGATAATGTGATCTATTTTGATAACATTTATAATGGCTTTTCACCCATTACATCAACAGACATCTTAGATGAATTCTCATTAATCGTGTTCCCATCTCCTGCTTCTAATAAACTGATGATACAATCTGAATTAATGATCTCAGACGCCCGCATTTATAATATTCATGGGCAATTAGTTCAACAATACACTACTCCTTTCCAAAACCAACTTGATATTAGTAATCTACCAAATGGCGTTTATTGGTTACAGTTGGATGCTGCTTCAAAAAGCATTACTAAAAAGTTTGTTAAAAACTGATCAACAGATTTATTTTGGTCTTTTGACTAAGTTCATATCCATCAATTGATTTGCATGATCTGAAAAAGTATCAGTTATATTCCGATAGCTTAAACCTAAATCATTGACTGATTTAGAATGATCATATGTAAATGGAAGGCCAATATTGCGTCGAACCATTTTCCATGACATACCCATTAATGGACCAAATAGATACATCAACCATTTTGGAAGACTTCGTTTTGGTAATTTGAATTGACCAGGGAACGCCTTATCTAGAAAATTAGCAACCTCAAGTACAGAATAACTATTTTCGGTAACGATATGTCGTCCTTTACAACTGGACTGTTTCATTGCTAAAATATGTGCCTTGGCAATGTCTCTGACATCAACATATCCAAACGTTAATTCAGGAGCACCAGCCGCCATTTTTCCTGATAGGAGATCCATCATAAACTGGGTCGATTGTCCATCTGTTCGTCCACTCAAGGACGGCCCCATCACAAAACCTGGATTGATAACCACCAAATCCCATCGCTCTTGTTTTTTCTGTAGATCCCAAGCCTTCTTTTCAGCTACTGTTTTTGAAAAGGAGTACGGTGCATGTTTTAGTGAGGATGTTGTATTCCAATGTTCTTCATTCAGTCGATCAATACCTTTATCGATCATATCTTGATTATCTCCATTGATAGCAACTACACTAGACGTTAGAACTACTCTTTCAACAGAATCGATGGTATTGACCTGATCCAATACATTCGTCGTACCCTGAAGTGCTGGGTATACTAATTCATTCTGTGGGTTTTTGACGTCCAATTTAAATGGTGAAGCTGTATGAATAACAACTTGACAGCCCATCATTGCCGATTGAAATGAACCATTCTGAAGAAGGTCTGCTTCAAACAGATGCAGCTGATCAGGAAACTTTTTTTGTAATGCTGTTAAGTGAGCTATTTTATCTGATCTTTCAAGGTTTCGTACCGTAGTGTGAACAGTATACCCATCTTCTAAAAGATAACGAACGATCCAAGATGCTACATACCCACTTCCACCTGTTACCAAAATAGTATTCTTCATATTTAAATTTAAATTTAAATTGATATTAAATTAACAAAATATGTTAATTCCAATAGAACTAAATTAGCCTATGATAACAAATCGTCAAAAGATCCAAAAATTCGTCATTTTAACACAATTCAATCACCCAATTATTGAGGAAAATAAAATAGATATTCCTTACAGGACCTTTTCGTCTAGTAAAAGCATTTCTAATTCTGGTAATCCAATCTCTTGATTATTTTCGATAACTTGAATGTTATCATTTTTGAAAAGCAAGAACTTAGTAGCATATTTTTTAACAACGTGAAGATCATGAGTAGCCATGATCATACAAGATGAATGATCGACAACCCATTGACACAATACTTGCATCACATGACTTGTATTTTTTACATCTAAATGAGATGTAATTTCATCTAAAAGCATGATCGGTGCAGCCTGAACAATCGCCTGTGCAATACACAGTAATTGCAATTCGCCATCACTACACTCTTGGATCAATTTGTCGGAAAGATGTGACATCTCGAGATCTGAAAACGTCTTATGAACCAGCTCTATATCTGATCTATTGCCATAACTGAACTGATTGTGAGGAAAACGCCCCATTAATACTAGATCGAAACCACGCATAAATGGAATACTTGGTCGCTGCGTATTGACCGTACTGACTTTTTGAGCACGTTCCATCATGGATAACGATG
>CAXQBA010000470.1:0-2608 GCA_964221885.1 Luminiphilus sp.
GCTCTTCCGATCTTTGGCTAGACGGAGCGTTATATCGTAGGCATATTCATCCTCATAAAGATAGGTGTTCTTATATTTGGCCATGGCACCAGGATCTGGACCGCCATGCCCTGAAACAAGATAGTACACAGCCCCTTTCAGTCGCTTATCTTTCAATGGAATATGCTCATTCTTTTCTCCAAAAATTGGAAAATGGCGGTTCCTAGGTGTTAAATCCTCTTTTACTTCATTGCAATGGAGATAATGATACGGAACCCACAATATTTTATCAGCCTTTCGGTAATCAGTTCGTTTTCGGCCGACCTCATACATTAAATCATTGAATTGTTCAATTTTTTTGGCAAGGTCCCAATTATTATTCCCAATAGTCGACCGTATTGACTTTCCATTATATTGATATACTAGAATGGGAATTTTGTATGATTTCCCAATTACCAAATGATCTGCAAGAGTCATTTTATTGAGTTCACAGAATTTATCCTTACAACACGAATTGACTTGAAGGTTATACCGATCAAGTAAGGCAAATATACCTTCGCCTTTCTCTGCTTGAACAGATAAGAATCTGTCTTTCTGAGCGGACAGAAGAATGGGGTATAAAACGAGTATGACGAAGAATGATCGAATCACAAGACTCCTTTTACTTAATATTATAAAATTAATGCCAAACTTAATAGGAATTCATAATTATGGACAATAAATTTACAAGACGGCTGCAAAAGCATACAGGAATAGAATCATAATATGAAATTTCACTTACAAACTTTTATTAAAGGTATGGCTATGGGGGCTGCTGATGTAGTGCCAGGAGTTTCAGGTGGAACAATAGCCTTTATCACAGGAATCTATGAGCGCTTATTGAACGCACTGCGATCAATTAATTTACATCGATTAACTCAATGGAAAAATGAGGGGTTTAATGCCGTTTGGGAAACGATAGATGGCACCTTTTTGATAGCCCTTTTCTCTGGGGTTTTCGTCAGCCTATTAAGTTTAGCCAGAGTTCTCAAATGGACCATGTCTCATTATCCACAACTTCTGTGGTCCTTTTTCTTTGGATTGGTCATCGCCTCCGCTGTTTTTATTATCAAACAGGTCAAATGGTCGCCTTCGTCGATCCTTTTTCTACTCTTAGGATGTATAACAGCCCTCGGCATCACTTTTATTTCGCCAGGTCAAGCTCCAAATAGTTATCCTATGGTTTTTTTGAGCGGGTTTATTGCTATATGTGCTATGATACTTCCTGGAATATCTGGAAGTTTCATTCTTTTATTGATGGGAATGTATGCTAACATTCTTGGTGCAGTAAACGATCTGAATATTCCTCTTTTACTGGTCTTTATGGGTGGCTGTATCCTTGGCTTGTTAAGCTTTTCCCATTTGCTTTCTTGGACTTTTAAGCACTATAAAAATGCCACACTTTCTTTGTTATCTGGATTTATGCTCGGCTCACTTAACAAAGTCTGGCCTTGGCAGAACGTAACAGCACTTCGAGAAAACAGTCATGGTGAGCTTGTTCCATGGATGTATGAAAATTGTCTTCCCGGCCAATATGAAAACCCTCCTTTATTGATTCTTTGTTTAGGTCTTTTTGCTATTGGTCTCGGTATTGTATTCATATTAGAAAGATTCAGCCCAACTCATGAATAGCAATCCATTATATGGGCTGATCGGAAGAGAACTTTCACATTCATTCTCACCCGCTTATTTTGCTGAAAAATTCAAAATAAACAATATCCATGCGCAATATCATCCCTTCTCTATACCTCAAATAGAGTCGTTCCCGGATCTTATTCAACAATATTCCTTTAGTGGCTTAAATGTAACCATTCCCTATAAACAAGCTATCATTGAATATTTGGATGAATTAGATCCGGCTGCTGAGAAAATCGGGGCAGTAAATACCATATGTTTTACATCTAATAAATTAGTCGGGTATAATACAGATCATCTTGGTTTTTCGAAAAGTTTAAAAAGCCACCTGAACCCGTTACGGACATGGTCGGCACTCGTTTTAGGTACTGGAGGCGCAAGCAAGGCGATTCAATTCGCCCTTGAACAACTCAATATTAATTATCAATTGGTTTCACGCAATCCCAAAAGCAATCAAATTCATTACAGTGACCTACAAAGAGATGTTATAGAGCGTCATTTACTAATCATAAATACAACTCCCATTGGGACATATCCAGATGTTGATCAAGCACCAGATATCCCTTACAGGCTTCTAACAGAGAATCATATTCTATTTGATCTAGTTTACAATCCTCCGATGACATCTTTCATGAAATTCGGAGCAAAAATGAATACCAAGACTATAAATGGATATGATATGTTGGTTTATCAAGCAGATCAATCATGGGAGATCTGGCAAACTAATTCATAGCAAAAACTGAATGCAAGATCTCCAAGGACCTCAGTTTCGCCAGATTCGGAATATAATACCTTAAATACCCCAATAGTTCGTTCAACACATTGGATCTTTGATCTCTTACAAGATCGCATTTAAACGTTGCACAATCCTCACAAAACGACATCATCACATGTAGTGTCTGATATGTTAGACAATTACCGTGATGAGGCGGCACATCCACAAAGATGTTTTTTG
>CAXQBA010000471.1:0-4627 GCA_964221885.1 Luminiphilus sp.
CCCAGTATACACCATTTAAAACCTCAACACTATTATTGATCAGATCTCCTTTTGTGTGAAGATAATGAATGGTATCTGTCTGAACAGGACCTCCATAAAAAACTTCACAATTGAAATCAGGGAATGATGATAATAAATCTGAAATATTCATCTCAATAGGTTTATTGAGAATAAATCCGAACGAGCCATCCTTTTGATGATCACATAGGAGTACCACACCACGTCGGAAATTGGGATCCAACATATAAGGCTCCGCTACTAGTAATTTTCCTTTCTGTAAATTCATAAGCCATACTTTTTATTGATTAGCAAATGACAAATACCTATGTATAATATAAAAACGTAAATAGACTGTATTGTGTTATCATAGTACAATTACTTTGCCATCTCAAACAAAATGGAACAAAATGTCATAAACTTTTTTAACTCGAGTTTAAAGTGGACGATTTATAAAAACTGATCGAGTGGTGTTTTAAAAAAGATGAATGGGTGAGGTTTTATTACTTTTTAAATCGTGGGTGAAACATTTGTATCGTTTCGCGCAAGTATCCCATATCAAGGTGGGTATATATTTCAGTGGTAATGATTGATTTATGCCCTAACAGATCTTGAACTACTCGTAAATTAGCTCCACCTTCTATAAGGTGAGTCGCAAAAGTATGTCGAAATGTATGTGGTGAAACATTTTTTTGAATATCTGTTTGACGAACCAAATCCTTAATGATCATGAACACCATATTTCGACTTAATTTGTTCCCTCTTCTGTTGAGAAAGCATATATCTTCAGCTTCCTTCTTTATATTGGACATTTGGTTTCGATTTGAAATATAAAATCGAATATGTTTAATTGCGGTTTCCCCAATGGGAATAATTCGCTCTTTATTTCCCTTTCCGATTACGCGAATATATTGGGCATCGAGATACATATACGACATTCGTAGATTTACCAATTCCGAAACACGAAGACCACAGGCGTATAATGTTTCTATCATAGCTCGGTTTCGTATTCCTTCTGGTTTAGAATGATCGATCTGAGCCATGATCTTCTCAACTTCTTGATGGGTTAAAAAAGAGGGTAGATACTTGCCAAGTTTAGGTGCAGATAGAAGTTGAGTTGGATCATCTTCCACAAGATCCTCGATAGATAGAAATTCAAAATATGCTTTCAATCCCGAAATAATCCTCGCCTGTGAGCTGGTTGTGAGACCAAGGTCATTAAGGTATGCCATCAACTGTTGTAAGTCTTCCAAAGTTATGGCTGCAATGGGCTTTTTGATATTTTGTAGATCAAAGAAAGAGAATAATTTCTTGACATCATTGATGTATGCATCGATTGAGGCTTTTGATAAGCCCTTTTCGAGTAGAAGATACGAGGAAAAAGCATCAAGGAAGTGCATCATTCAACAAGTCTTGAAAGTACACTAAAATCTATTCGTACATAGGTATCAGTGATAGGAGCTGATCGAAGATTCAATTTTAACGTCATCTGAAAAAAAGATTGGCCTATGTGATTTCTAATATCCGCAATGGAGGGATAAAGATCCAAAAATCGTGAGTTGGTAATGGGTGCATTGATATGATAACCGATCTCTGTTAACGTGCTGTCTGTGCTTGCTATAAAAAAGGCATCACGTACAAAATCGATTGTTGGCTCACCATATTCGACATATAATCGGATTTGAGATGGGATCGCATCTTCGATCTGACTGATATCCATTCCAGGAATTTGTTGAATCTCAAAATTATGAGTCAAAATAGGGTTCAAACCTGCAGGGATAGTCACATAGCATCGAAACGAAAACGTTTCCTTATTGCCTGTATCACATGCAGAAACGCCCCAGATGAACCAGATCATTAGGAAATGTATAATCGATGAATGATATCTAGTCATAAAATAGATTCTCAGTAGCTGAAAAATGTCCTGATGCAGTGTAGGTCCTGTAATATCTATAACGAACTTTTTCGGATTTTTTGTATATCATTAATTGGCTTTCAAGTGTCGAACAACAGTAATCAGATTCAGCATATGTAAAAATAATGCTGTCGCTATCCTCAAATGAAAAACAAAGATCTGTGATCGTATTTAAAAAATTGACTTGAATTGTTGATGATTCACTAGGCGTGATCGATAGGACCTGATCAGGTGTTATCTGTACTACATCATTAGAGTAAGACCGTATTTCTCGAAACGAATGGGTGCCTATGTGAATGCCAGTCAGGCTATCAACAGGTGTAGATATTAAGGTTGAAAGGTTTGTTTCGCAGGGATCAACGGCTGTTGTATTATCAGTACATGAGAAAAGAAGTAGGGGCAGAACAACAACCATCCAAACAAAAAAAAGATCGGTGTGAAATATGTAACGATGATGGGTCATGTATTAATCATTCTTGTACAAGTATAGACCTAATTTATTGAACCCTGTTTACTTTTTCGAAAGAATTATAAATTAGGTTGTATTTCTTTTTCTTTTTAAGTAATTTGTTGGGTCAGGTTATAGCGATATAGCCTATAAACTATACAATTATTAAAATAAAATAGACAACAACGCATATGGCAATAAATAAAAAGAAGATAGGGTTCATTTCCTTAATTATTGTATTATTGATACAATTCATTCAGTCAGATAAATCCGTACCAGATTTTGAACAGGAGAAAAGCCTATCAGCCTCAGCAATGGTTGGATTGGAAGATGTTGTTCCTATATTAAAAGATGCGTGTTATGATTGTCATTCCTACGAGACAGTATATCCTTTTTATGCGTACATTTCTCCAGTTTCATGGTGGATGCAAGGCCACGTTAGAAATGGTCGAAAAGCCTTGAATTTTTCCACTTTATTATCTGGGGACGCGGATGAAATCAAGCATAAACTATATGAATGTGCGGAGGAAATAGAAGAGGGTAAGATGCCACCTAA
The DNA here is from genome assembly GCA_964221885.1 of Luminiphilus sp. Taxonomy (GTDB): domain Bacteria; phylum Bacteroidota; class Bacteroidia; order Chitinophagales; family Saprospiraceae; genus Aureispira. Next base: position 2,917 of record CAXQBA010000471.1, read on the forward strand.
AGGGTATGTTCGAATGCATTCTGAAGCTTTTTTGAATGAGAATGATAAATCTAAATTAGTAAGCTGGTTAAGACTACAAAGCCAATGAATATCAGCGAGAAAGAACTAATTTATAGATTGGCTCTGATCAATACAAAGGGTATTGGTCCACAAAAAGCAAGGATGATTCGAGCTCGTTGGGGTTCGGTGCATGAAGCCTATCAGCAGATACGATCCGAAGGTGATGTAGAAGTGACGCCATATTTAAAAAGATGCATATCGAAGATGGGCGCACAAATAGAAAAGGCAAAGAGAGCGTATGATGAGCTTAAGTCTTTTGGAATAGATGTAATTTCCCAAGATTGTAAGTCATATCCGGATCGTCTTTTACATTGTAGCGATGCTCCTTTTTTACTTTTTTCTAAAGGGCGAGCGCTAAAGAAACACAAGCGAGTTGTTTCAATTATAGGAACCCGTAAACCCACAAAACAAGGAATTGATAACTGCCGAAATATTGTTGAAGAACTACAAGCAATGGATGTTTGCGTTGTTAGTGGATTGGCAATTGGAATAGATACGGTAGCTCATCGAACTGCTCTTCAAATGGGAATTCATACTGAGGCTGTTGTTGCTCATGGTCTGGATCATGTTTATCCACGCTCAAATTCTTCATTGTTCCATGAAATAACTGAAATTGGTCGAATTCTTTCAGAATTTGGTTTAGGTGTCAAACCATTTCCAAGTCATTTTCCCATGCGAAACCGTATCGTTGCAGGAATGTCTGATGCAACCATTGTCATAGAGTCAGGTTTGAAAGGTGGCTCTATGATCACAGCAAATATAGCTCATAGTTATGATCGAGTTGTGATGGCTATCCCAGGTCAAACATCCGATTCTAACTATAAAGGTTGTCATGCTTTAATTAAATCTCTTAAAGCAGCATTAGTTGAAAATGCAACTGATGTAGCTCAAAATTTGGGATGGGAATATGAATCAGATACGTTGGAGATGCAGCGAAGAAAACAGCACAAAGAATTAGATCTAAAGGCTCTAACCTTAGATGAGATCAATGTTTACAAAACCATTGAAAAAATGACCAATGTAGATATTGAAGGGCTTCAGCACTCTTTATCAATCAATCCTTCAAAATTAGCTTCATTACTTTTGCAATTAGAGATGTTAGGCCATGTTAGAGTGCATCCTAGCAAGGGCTATTCGATCAATCATGTATGATTGTTGCTACGATTTTTCTCTGTTGAGGTCTATTTCTGAATTCACATAAATAAATACCTTGCCAAGTACCAAGACATAACTGACCATTTGAAAATGGTATTTGAACATCTGCACCGATCAATGATGATTTGATGTGTGCAGGCATGTCGTCGGGTCCTTCAAAGGTGTGTTCAAGTCCTTTTTGGTTCTCAGGCACAATTCTATTGATCAAGGTTTCAAAGTCTACTCTTACACTAGGATCTGCATTTTCATTAATTGATAGAGCCGCTGATGTATGCTGTATAAATAAATGTAAGATCCCAACTGCATTCGGTAATTCAATATTAGACATAACCTCATTGGTTATTAGGTGGTATCCTCTACCTTTTGTAATAAGTTTGAATTGATATTGTTTGATCATAGTGTGTTTTCAAAAAAAAATGAAAGTTTACAAAACATAGCTAAACACATAGGTAAAATACGTGTTTTATTCTAAACTTTAAATTGATCCATGCATGCT
>CAXQBA010000472.1:0-6981 GCA_964221885.1 Luminiphilus sp.
CGAGATTGTCTCTTGTGACTGGAGTTCAGACGTGTGCTCTTCCGATCTGAGGGATTCGAACCCTCGTCCAGTCAAAGCATCCTATAGCTTTCTACATGTTTAGTCATTGATCGTAATTCGGACAGAGGAAGGTACAACAACAAACGAAGCTCCATCCTAGTCTCTTCTTATGTCACTCCTAGTCTGGAAACACAGCTAGATAGCTAAGCCTAAAGGTTTGATATGCGGCACGTTGTGTATTAGGCGTCAAACGTGGGCATAAAGGCTTCTATTCACACTGTGATTAGGCAGCCATGGCATAATTATTATTGCCATTTAAAAGTTGTTTATGTGTTATATTTAACGAGATAACCACACCTGTCTCGACATGCTTACTATAAGAACATTCTCTGCTGTCAATTCCAGTCAGCCCCAGATTGATATTCGACAAATATAACGAAAAGATTCGCAGAAGGGTTCCCTATTCTCACATTTTGTGCATGATATGATAACTACAAAGTTTGTTTGATTCTTATTCAGCTATGTACCATAGTATTTCAAACAGATCTATGTCTTACATTTTTAAGCTAAGTGTCATTTTGACGTTAAGCCCCTTTTTCGTATATTTATTTAAATTTTTTAGTATGCTCAAACTCAACTTAACACAACTAACTGGCATACTCATTTTACTTTTTGTGAAATGTTTATCAGCACAGGATGCACTCATTGGAGCTGGCTTTGGTACCAATGATTGGACAACTTTTGATGCGTTTTCACCAAGTATCAATGGATCAATGATACTCAGCAGTCCAGCAAATGGTACTGGTAATGTATATTTTCGATTGGCATCATCAGGAAATCAATTATCTCCATCTCCTACTTGCAGCCCAGGAGATGATGTTCTGCTCACTGAAAACAATACGTTTATTGCTCAGTCATCATCTTGTACGAATGGTGCTTGGTATATCAATAGCTTGAATACAACGGACCAGTATATATTCAAGACACCCAATACCTTTGACAATAGATGCGCATTATTCAGAATAAGCGGAACCATAGAACAAGTAAGCAGTGTTTCACAGAGTTTAACAACCATTTATCCCAAGCAAGCTCAAACAATCACCGCTGAAATATCAGGTGGCGTGGCGCTGCCTACTGGACAAGGCGTTTATTTACGATATACGACCGATAACTTTGCCACATCCACTATTTTAGAAATGACCTACTCTGGATCCGGTGGAACCTACACCCAACAGATTCCAGACTATGACAATACTGCTGGAAATACGATTCAGTATTATATTTTAACCTCTGGCGATAATTTGAGTATTGCACATGCTGATGCAGATTGGTACTCGATCAATATCAATAATAATGCAGGTTCAAATTATAGTTATACAGTTGAAACAGAGTGGACCACAAATCCTGGTGGCGATGGTACTTGGGATGATCCAGCTATGTGGGACGCAGGTGTCATACCCCCCCCAGGTGTACCTATACTTGTTGAAGACGACATCATCGTTGATATGCATATCGAAGTGGCGAATATCACGATCGATCCGGCTGTTACGTTCACTGCAAGTGATGGTACGGCGCGTCAGATTCAAATCCTTGATAACGGATTTATTCAAAATAACGGAACGTTCCTCTCCTCATTTGAACGACTTATTTGTTCAGGAGATGCTGTATTAACAAATATAGCTCAAGTATACAGCATAGAAAGTTATGGCGGATTAAATCCTGGAATAAGTTGTGCACTCACCGATAGTTTGATCATTCAGCCTGGTGGATTTATAACATCCAATCCATTCTTGTTCACATCTACCTCCACATTAGCCTTCAATACAGGAGGAAACTTTGATCTGTTTCCTACAAATCTTGAGTGGAATGCCAGTATTACGCCAGCACATGTTGCTGTTTTAGGTGGAACCTCACTGGTGTTGATGGATGATATAGACAGAAGTATGACGGGGAATCTCAGTATAATTGGCTCTGCCAGCTCATTAACGTGGAATCACAATACATTTTTACCAACCGATGCTAATCTAACGGTTCAAGGTGAAGTTTTGATCAGTAATGGTGGTCATTTTATCATTTCAGATGGCGATGATCATAATCTGACCTCTTATGATGTCTTTTTCGAATCCAACCTAACAATTGATGCGAGTAGTTTACTGCTTATGAATCAAGATATCGGTGATGACCTTTTCATCGCAGGTAATATCCTCAATAATGGCACACTAAATAGTAATAATCGATTGATTGTATTGAATGGAACTTCAGACCAATCCCTAACGGGTATTTTCACAGGTGATTCGCGATTTCACTATATCGAAGTCAATAATCCAGGATCTATTTTCTTACAAAATGATATCTATGTTGAAGATGAGCTTCGATTAACTCAAGGACATACCATAGTGGGTGTCAATCAATTGATTTTTGGTGATACCGCTAAATGTCTTGGCAATTTCTCATCTTCAAATATGATCATAGCTGATGACGCTGGTCATGTTGTCAAGTTATTTACCGAGGTGGATTCCTTCTTTTTCCCGATCGGTGATCGGAATGGAACCGCTGAATACAGTCCATTGAGTTTACACATCACCGCGGGCACCTTTGGACCTGCTGCTCAGGTATCCATCAATTTGATCGACGTAAAACATCCCAACAATCCCTCTACCACTGATTTCACTACCCGATACTGGACAGTTGAGGAGCTAGATATCACCAGTTTTAGCTATGATCTGTTTTGTGATTATGTCGATAGTGATATTCAAGGAAATGAGTCCAATTTTGCGGCTATCAAATCCGATGATAATGGGGCCAGCTGGCAAATCTTGGGTAACGTGGATATGGCATCTAATCGTCTTGATTATGTTGGAATGACGTCATTTTCCATCTTTACAGCTGGTTCTGCTATTGATCTTCCCATTGATCTCATTTCGTTTGAAGCTAAAAAAGTTGATCTAGATATTCAAATTCAATGGGAAACAGCCTATCAGGAAACAGATGGCTATGTCGACCTCTTACATTCTGAAGATGGGTTCCAATGGGAAATACTATCTACTTTACATTGTGAAGAAAATCAACAAAACTATCAATACATTCATACTAACCCTGCTTTTGGAAACCATTACTATCGATTAAAAATGGTAGACTTGGAGGGACATACTGACTATTCATCGATCCGACATGTATGTATTGACAAAACGAATGCACGTCAAGTTTATGTTGATCAAAACCAGGTAATCCACATCAAGAGTGCATCCACCTTTAAAGAGCATCTCGTTGTTGAACTGTTTCATTTGAACGGACAGAAAATAGACGAAATATGCATAAAAAAATCAAATTCAAATCATCACCAAATCAGCCTAACCAAAAGAGAACTCCCTAAGGTCATTATTGCTCGTCTGACCTTCGATCAACATCTATCCAGTACACATAAATTAATCATTTCAGAATGAGGTACATCTTTATACTATTATATATCAACCTGAGTAGTTTTACATGGGGACAAACTGCCAGTATATCAGGAACCATAACAGATACAGACGGATATACAGTCCCGATGGCTAATATTCAAATTCAAGAGAATGAGCGTATTTTCAGTTCAGATATTGATGGAAAATATATCATCGACGACCTAAAAGAAGGGACGTATACGCTTGTTTTTAGCTCATTTGGCTATACCGATGCCACCTTTGAGGTGTCGGTTAAAGATGATGAAGAAAAAACCTTGGATGTCGTCCTTGGAAATGTTCAACTCGATGAGGTCGTAGTGATCGGATATGGAACTAGCCTGAAAAGAGATTTGACAGGTTCCGTTTCATCTGTCAAATCTGAGGATTTGGAAGATGCCCTATCTCCAAGTTTTGATCAGGCCCTACAAGGAAAATTAGCGGGCGTTCAAATAACGGCTGCTAATGGCGTAGCCGGAGGAGGAAATACTAAAATTCAAATCCGCGGTACCAACTCCATCGCTGCTGGATCAAATCCATTGATCGTTGTTGATGGGGTACCTATTTCCAATCAAGATATCAGTGCTGATGTAATGGGAAATGGTGCAAATGGACTGGCCGATCTGAATATGGACGATATTGCGTCTATTGATGTATTGAAAGATGCCTCTGCTTCAGCTATATACGGTGCACGTGGAGCAAATGGTGTGATCATCATTACCACCAAACGTGGAAAGGAAGGCAAAACCAAGTTCAATGTAAATTTTAAATCGGGCTTTGTGCAGGAGACTGGTCGGATTAATTTAATAACAGCTGAAGAGCATTTAGCGCTTCGCGATCAAGTAAGTATTGAAAACACGGGTAATCCTGAACCTAAAAATACCTTGATTGGTATCTATGAGGGCGAATCATTCACTCGTCAAGATGCGGATGACTATGCCGCAACGGGCGGATCTGATTGGATCGATGAAACCTTGCAGACTGGATTTTTCAATGAAGCGAATATATCAGCAACGAGTGGTACTGAAAAAACACGACTCTTCTTTTCAGGCGCATACAGAAATGAAGAAAGTTTTTTGAAAGGCAATAGTTTTGAGCGTGTATCGGGCCGTTTCAACATGGAAACCAAAGCACATGATCTCGTAACACTTGGCGCCAATGCCTTGATCACCTACTCTGTCAATGATCGAGTTGCTACAGGTGACAATGGTGGACTCGGCTGGGCGCAACAGATTCCTCGCTACATTCCTATTTATAAAGAAGATGGATCGTATTTTAATCCAGCTGGCAATCCCTTATGGTATCTTGAGAATAGAAGTTTTGTGGCACAGCGACTTCGAAGTTTGACGTCTGTATATGCACAATTACAACTGCATAAAAAGGTCCAGTTCCGCTCTAGTTTTGGTCTTGACTTCACCAACTTAAATGAAGATGAGTACCAGGCAAAAAATATAGCAGCTAACTCGGATGCTTATGCCTGGGAACGATTATCCAATATCTTTAATTGGAATATCAGCAATTACTTTACCTACACAGATCAATTCAAAGACATACACGACCTAAGTGTTGTTTTGGGATCAGACTATCAACGTACAGATATCCGTGGTCAAGGAATTTATGGCTCGGGCTTCTCCAATGCGAGCTTTACCAATCCACAACAAGGGGCAAACCAACAACTCTACTCCTATCAAGGTGGCAATGCAATCCTTTCCTTTTACTCGCGAATAAGTTACAAACTAAAAGATAAGTACCTCTTTGGTGTCACTGCTCGTGTCGATGGTTCGTCACGCTTTTCAGATGCTTACCGATATGGCTTTTTCCCCTCATTTTCTGCTGGCTGGATCATTAGTGAGGAAAACTTCCTGAAAAACAACAAGACACTGACCTTTTTGAAACTTAGAGCAAGCTTTGGTCTGACGGGTAACGATAATATTGGCGATTTCACTCGATTTGGTGTTTACACCACAGGCATTGGTTATGCAGGAAGTTTAGCCTTATATCCTTCTACCCTTTCCAATACCGAACTTCGCTGGGAAAAAGCGCAGATGGTCGATGTGTCTGTCGAATACAGTTTATGGAACAATCGCTTATCCGGGTCACTAACCTTTTTCCACAAACAATCATCAGATCTCTTATTACCGATCCAATTACCCACCTCGTCGGGCTTTTCAACGATAACCGTTAATGCAGGAAGCGTAAATAACTGGGGTACCGAGATCATGTTGGAGGGATTCCCTGTTTCCACAAAGGACTTTACATGGAATACACAGCTCAATTTTTCTTTAATCCGAAACCGAGTCATCGATGTTGCTGGCTTACCACCTGATGCCTTTGAAAGTGGTCAACCTGGTGAAGGACGAGTTATTGAGGGCTATCCGGTTGGTCAAAGTTTTGTAGTCCGATTTGCAGGTATTCAACAAGAAGATGGGATACTTAATCGATACGATACCGATGGATCTATCCTTACCGATGGAGCCGGAAATCCCATTACAGTCAATGTATTAGCTGGAGAAGCATTATACTACGATATCAATGGAAATATCATGGCATTTGGGATTGACAATGGTGGGACACCTAGTAATTCAGCCGATGATGTTAATCGATTTACTGGTTCGGACTTTTATGATAATCGAGTTCCTGTTGGTAATCCAATTCCAGACTTTTATGCTGGTTTATCGAACTCTATTTCCTACAAAGGGCTCAGCTTAGATTTCCTTTTCAATTTTGTTATTGGTCAGACCATCTATGATGATCCGGCCAAAAATCAAATTGGTAATTATACCTTTTTTGCGCAGCGCAATGAGATACTAGATGCCTTTACGAGTACGAATACAGGTTCAGTGCCTGCTATTAGTTACACGACACCAGTTAACTCCGATCGATTCTTGTACGATGGATCCTTTATTCGTCTGCGTTCGATGACGTTGTCTTATTCATTCCCAAAATCGATCTGTAAAAAGATTCATTTCTCCTCGTTAAAGATTTACGCAACTGGGTTTAATCTATTGACTTGGACACCCTATCCTGGATGGGACCCCGAAGTACTTCGACATGTACCCCAAAATTCACAACAAGAAAATATTTCATTCTCAGGTCCATCCTGGCAAACACCACAAGCACGTATTATCATGTTTGGTATAAAAGCAGGTTTATAATATGAAAAAGATAGCATTATTATTCTTCACCCTACCGGTATTCTACGCCTGTGAAAAGGCCTTAGATATTCGTCCAGAAAATGCACTAGAAAATGAAATCGCCATTACGACTCCAGCTGATCTAGCTAATGTGGTAGAAGGTGTTTATGATGGTCTTCAGAATGGTTTAGTCTTAGGAGGCAACCCCTACATCTATGCTGATCTCTTAGCCGATGACGCCGCAGTCATCGAAACTAACCTGAGCCCGTTCGGCACACTTGAAATATACAGCCGTACAACCACCACACAAATCGGTGATTTGCGAAACATGTGGTCCAGTGGTTATTCAGTCATCAATCGAGCCAATAATGTAATCAAAGTAATTGATGAAGGTAGTTTAGAAAGCCATC
>CAXQBA010000473.1:0-11581 GCA_964221885.1 Luminiphilus sp.
CATCCAACGAAGCAGATTACCACCCATCAAATTATGAATAGGATTCGTATCATTGGGCATGATCATCTCGGTCATTACTGTTTTTGAGGCTGAAACTTTCTTTGCATTCATATCTTCTTATTGATAATCCTTGATTACTTTTGTAGGATAAATGTAGTGAATATGTGGCGAGCCCTGTTTTATTTCGTTCTTTTTTTTCTAATGGTAGCTTGCCATAGCAAGACTTCAAATAGCAAGCAGAACTCTCTTCTTGACGAAAGAGCCACCATTCTATATAATGATCTAAGTGCTATACATGATACTGCGATGCTGTTGATGGGGCCTATTGCTGGAATAAAGAGCCAGTTACGTGATAAGATGTCATCATTACCTTCTCAAAAAGATCGTATTTTGGTTTGTTTGTCTGATCTAAAAAAAGCAGAGGATTGGATGATGCGTTGGATGAATGAATTTAAGAATGTTGAGTTAGAAGAAACATTCTACATATCTCAGACTAAAGATAGTATACTTGGATATCTGGAGGCTGAACGCATTAAAGTAGTGGCATTGCACAGTTTTATGCAGTCATCACTATCAAAGGCCAAACAACTTAATCGTTCGATTGGAAATTTTTGATGAGTTGTGTTTTCATTTGCTCAAATTCCTCATCGTTGATCACACCCATCTCTTTGAGCTCCCCCAATTCCTTTAATTTTCGTAGGATTTCACTATCAGTATCTTTGGGTCCAGCATCATCTGAAGGTGCAGCATTTGCTGAATCATCAGTGAGATTATTTTCAAACGAGTCATCTTCTTGCGCAGCACCCTTTTCATCTTTCTCTTTTTGAATGTCTTTTGCAAAGGATTTTCCTTTTTCAAATTGTTCGTTGTAAAAACGCTCGAATCGACTGGTGTCAAAATCAAGAATAGTGCCTCCATGCTCAAAATGACGAATAAAAACCTGACCTAACGCATAGGTTGATGCTCCTGAGACAATTGACATCGATAATCCTCCAAAAACAGAACCAAACCCTGGGATCAATTTAATGAGTGCATTGGCACCAAGACGCGAAAGACCAGAACCTGTAATAGATGTTACTAAGGCTTTTCCTTCCGTCTCTTTAAAGTCTACTTGGTAGATGTTACACAATGTTTTGACCATATCAAGTTGAACAGCAGCAACAGCTACAAAATCAGCAACAGGAATTGGAATAAAACCAGCTCCCATGGACCAGATAACATGATTTCTTACAGCCGATTCGGCTCTCTCTGATGTTTTTTCGTTGAAATTGCTCATTTTCTTTATGAATTTAAATGCATCAATGATCCGTTTTCTTTTCATAACTAAGGTACAAAATAATTTTGAGGTCAATTAGTTATTGAAAAATGGCCAGATATATCGACTTGCGTGTATATCTTTAGACTTCAATGTACTTAGGGGCCAACCGTGTCCCCAGTTATCAATCACGGTAAGTTGATACACATGTTGATCTTGGCAGGTGCCATATCTGAACTCAGTTGTATTTGAATTGTATTGTATGGTATCTTTAGCGGTACAATTAGCTAATTGACCTATTTGAATATAGACAGAATCAATGGGCGGTGCACCACCCCAATCACCATATAATTGGATAGAACCATTCATCGGAATAACATTATCAGCCGTACCAGAAATTTGCAGAAAATTTGCATTCAACATGGTATTCAGACTATCCCAGTCTGCACCACTTATCGTACCACAGACTGATGCAAAGGCTTTGAAAATTCCTAGATCTCTTCTTGCTAGGTGATAGGCCATGAAACCACCATTCGAATGTCCGCAAAGATAAGTTTTTGAGGCATCGTATGCTACATCATCTGAGAGTTCTTGTGCTAAATATTCGATAAATTCAGCATCCTTGGCATCACCTAGATTCAGGAGTGAGTTCCAATGAATAAAACCATTATAATCAGCTGATCCTTGTGGATAACATACGGCAAAATGATGTTCTTTAGCAACATCATTCATTTGTGTGTACATCATCACATCCTCATTGGAACCACCATATCCATGTAAAACAAAGACTAAAGGGAGGTTCAATTGATCAGGATATGGATTGTAAACGATATAGGCTCTTTCTAAACTGTCGAATGTGATCTGATACGTAATAGCATCTGGATCACTGTCCCTGCATGCTGTAAAGCAAAGAAAGGAAAACAAGAGGATGATACCTTGATTTTTAAGAAGGGACATTCGATTGATTAATGAAAGTCAAAATTGATGGTGATCTCACCACAGGCTTGTTGAGAATTTGGATCGGGCTCATAGCGATACAGCATGGCACAACCTTTTGCAATATTGATTAACGATGTTTTTACAACCGTAGACTTACGTCGTACAACATCTGCACTGATCACACGACCACTTTGGTCAACACATATCTTAAAAACTACTTTATCATTTTGTTGCCAGCCAGCATTGGTTACTTTATAGTCATCACATTTGTTGATCAACTTTCTATTGCCGATCTTTCCATCACCATCACCTTTGTCTCCACGCCCTGTACCACCAAGATCATTTTTGCCATCTGGCGTTCCCTGATTACCTGGACCTGAATTGGAGCCTGTACCGTTACTATTAGGGCCAAATATAGCCGCTTGATTCACTTGAGGCTCCGGGTCACTTTGAGTAGTATTCGGTGTCGTATTCGAATTACTTGTTTGATTTACAACTGTACTTTGATCATCATCCACGGTTTCAACCTCTTCTTCAGTATCATCACTTTCCTCAGTGTCTGTATTATCTGTATTCGTGGGTGAATTCTCTTCTTGGGGTTGTTGATTGATGTTTTCAGCACCCCCCCCTGCAATTTCAACGTTTCCAAAGGAGGCCATTAAACCCTCTGCCTCTGGAACTGGATACAAGGTGTTAAACCATGGCCATATCAATATGATCAGAACAATCATTACAAATGTGATCGCACCGATTCTGCCTCTGCGGACATATTCCGGTCGATCTATTTGGTCAATACTATATTTGTTACTTATCATCATTCAATGAATTAATCTATATGTTATGTTCAATGCATTCAATACCATAAGAACATCTACAAAATACGCATCATCTCGGTAGTTACTAAGAACAAATTGTACATTGGATGATACACCTTGTTCTTTTCCTTCTTTAACGAGCTCTATCATCTTAGATGCAAAATCTTTATAAAAGGTTGTATCATTATTGATCGTATAAACTCCTTTATCAATACAAACGACCTTTATAGTTATTTGTCGAACGAATAAACTGTCAGTATTCATCCAAAACAACATAATTATACAAATAACAGCCATACCGATTATAAAAAATCGAGATCGGCCGCTGCGTTCTATCCGATCGACATTTCGTTTAAATTTCAACGGTTATTTAGTCACTTAATTTGGTTTGTAAAATCATTTTAACCCCAAAATCATTTAAAATATCTACATTTCTTACCAATGTTTGTGCATCTACTTTTTCATCAATGGACAGAATAACCGTAATATCTTCTGTTGCTCGCTGATCATTGCGAATAAGTCCAGCCAAACGATCACGTACTTTATCTTCACTGATCTTCACATTGTTGATCTTATATCTTTTACGTTTATCAATCTGAACTTTGATGGGACTATGAGAGGACTGATTCGTAGCATTTCTCGAAGAGCTAGGCAATTTTAAGTTGATAGCAGTCGGGCAAACCAAACTAGAGGTCAACATAAAAAAGATCAATAATAAAAAGATGATGTCCGTCAAAGAGGACATATTAAATTCAGCGGATACTTTTGTTCGTTTCTTTAATCCCATGATCTATGAATTTGGATCGGTCGCTAATATCAAACGTACGCCAAGCTTGTTACTTAATTTCATGATCTTGACGATCGTACCTGTTTTTTCTTCAGCAGCTACATTCAACACAATGGTAACCTCTGATTGGATATTGTTGGTCATCTTTTTTTGACGTTCCTTCTCAATTTCTTGTGCTAATCGCACTTCAAGGTCAGCAGCAGGAATCATGTTGTTATCTATAAAATAGAGTCCATCTTCGTCTATGGATAAGGCTACATTCTGTGGTGATGGTGTCGTACTGTTTGATTTGGGTCGATCAATATTCTTCGAATTTGGCGATGTCAAACTAGAGGTCAACATGAAAAAGATCAGTAACAGAAAGATGATGTCCGTCAGAGAGGACATATTGAATTCTGCATTAAATTTATTTCTCTTTTTTAGTCCCATGGTATGTTAGCTGGGTTCTTGTAATAGATCCATGAACTCTACAGTAGCTGCCTCCATTTTGAAGATCACTCGATCCATCGACGCAATCAGTGAGTTGTAACCGATAAAAGCAATAATTCCCACAAATAAACCAAATGCCGTAGTGATTAATGCTTGGTAGATACCACCAGCAAGAGATTCGGTGCTTACATCACCACTTGCCATATTCATAAAAGAAAGAATCATACCTGTAACAGTTCCAAAGAAACCGATCATTGGTGCTGCACCTGAAATAGTGGCTAGCATGGATAATCGTTTTTCTAATTTATAGATCTCTAAATTACCAACATTTTCAACAGCTGTATTAATGTCTTCGAGCGGTTTGCCTATGCGTTGTAATCCTTTTTCGACCAATCGTGCCACAGGCGTATCTGTTTTTGAGCATAGATCAATGGCCGCGTCGATATTTCCATTTTTGACAGACATTCTGATCTGATTCATGAAGCTTTCGTCTACTTCGCCTGCTCGTTTAATCGTCAAATGACGCTCGATCAATATGTAAACGGCAAAGGCTGAGAGAACCAAAAGAACTGCAGCGATAACCATACCTATAGGACCTCCCTTTACAACTACTTCGATAAGGGAGAATGAGGTTTCAGTTGGAATAGCAGTAGAATCAATTGCTGGCTGTTGAAATAAAAATAGTGGGTACATGTACAATGAGTATGTTTAATCAATTAAAGATAGTACGTGAGTAATCTGTATCGGGTTAAATATAATTATTATGAAATGCCTTTCCACGTTTTACTCAACTTTTTATAACGAAAAGCCCTATTTATTATTGTTTATTGAGATACGTTATGATAACCATAATCAGGTAGATTGAGTATTTTTGTTTTTCCATCTGAAAAGAACATTACATTACTGATTAACAGCTAATGAAATATTACATTTTCAAGAAATTAGTATTTTTTTGATTTTGTGATGTAACAAAACGTATGGATGGCATTATGAGTATGTCACAAAAAAAATAAATCATGAAAAATTCAAAGCGTAATGTAATCCTTGCCATCCTATTTCTTATCCCATTTTCATTTATCTGGTTCCTAAACAGGATGAGTGATGGTACGATCACAGAGTTGACGATCGAATCAAATGAGTACTCAAGGATAGATAAGCCGTTTGAAAATGTTGATGTTCCAGTGAACGTTTTTACAGTTTACCCGGACAGCGATCAAGTTTTTACGACTTGGAGTGGCTCGAAAGTTCATGTTCCTGCTCACTGTTTTATTGATAAAAAGGGTGAGCCCATAAAAGATTCCGTTCAGATAGTATTTAAAGAATATCACCGTTCGGCTGACATTATTTGCTCTGGTATTCCTATGCAGAACGAAGGTTCGGATGCGATCATGGAGACAGCAGGTATGTTTGAAATATCGGGTACTTATAATGGAAGTGAACTAGAATTTCAGGAGGGTAAAGAAATTGAGGTTGATCTGGTTTCATTCAATGAAGGGAACGATTTCAATTTCTTTGAACTGGAAAAAAATAGCTGCCAATGGAAAGATCTAGGAACAAATATTCCAGTTGAAAATATGGAAAAAACAGTGGCTTTGAAACAATTAGATCAACAAATAAGTGATGAGCTACTACCTTTCAAAAACAAAAAATCCCTCAAGACAAATCAATATTTTGATTTTCAGCTTGATTACAGTTCATATCCCGAACTAGCTCCCTTCAAGAATGTGGTGTGGATGATATCGGATGCAAAACATAAAATGGATGACTTATTCAGAGAAGAGTGGGATTCTATTCAACTTAATCAGACTAGAAAAGGATACTACAGTTTAGCGCTTTATCATTCATCAGAAATACTTCAAATGACAATAATGCCTGTGTTAGAAGGTGATGATTATGATCTTGCATTACAACAATTCAATCAACAGACTCAAGGACAACGTAATGAGATCATACAAAAGATCAATGAAAAAAGACAACGAGTTGAGTCGATGGCTAATATCAGACGTTTAGCCAAAATAAATAAAATGGGCGTTTTTAATTTTGACATATGGAAAGCCTTAGAATTTGATAAATGTCGATCTGAGATCCTAGTAGACAACCAGGTAGTAACTGATGAAGAAATGAAAGGAACTCGATTTTTTGTAATAGATCAGGAACAGAAATACGTGATCTATTACAATCTTAAGACGATCAAAGATAACTTTGTTTACGATCCACATAAAAAGAGCACCGTATTAGCTATATTGAAAGATGGAAGTATTGCTTTTGTAGATTGGACCGTTTTAGAGGAGCATTCAAAGTCAGCTAAAAAGTCAACGATTACATTGGACTTTCAAAACTCAAAACAATCTATCAATACAACGGCTGATGTTCAACAGATCATTGATAACATATTCGTCGGTTGATCGTTGAGGAATTGTATTGGTTCTACAAAAAGAAATCAGATTTAGATAATGTATTTACTGAGGTCGATTATTTTATATATTTTCCTGTTCGGTATATCATTCATAGGGCTATTATCTGCTCAGAATGCCCCTATGTTTCCGATTAAGCAGGATTATAAATATGGGTTAATGGACATTGAGGGGCATATCCGTGCTGATATTCGTTACGATAATATAGGACCTTGTATCAATAGATCCTATTATATCTTCAGTCAGAATGGTTTAATGGGTTTGTTGGATCATTCAGGAAAAGAGATTATTGCAGCTCAATACAAATTCATGAATCATGCCTGTGATGATCTTTTTTCCGTAAAGAAAGAGGGACGTTGGCAGGTCATAAATCCTTCTAATGAGGTTGTTCT
Organism: Luminiphilus sp.; assembly: GCA_964221885.1. Lineage (GTDB taxonomy): Bacteria > Bacteroidota > Bacteroidia > Chitinophagales > Saprospiraceae > Aureispira. Next base: position 7,032 of record CAXQBA010000473.1, read on the forward strand.
TGATAGTGTTCCCGGAAAAATTCAAGGATTAGGTCAAGGGTATTATACGTACAGTTCGCTTACAGGAATTGGATTGTTACATATACAAAAAGGTAAGGTCGCTCCAGCCATTTATTATGACATTCAACGTATAGATTCAGCTTATTTTATTATTGAATTGGTTGAAAATGATCACCAACTCATGGATGCTCGAGGTGAGATAATTATTGAGACCCCATTTTTTGACATTGATTTTATCGAAGATCTAATAATGATCAAACGTGGTCAATATTGGCGTTTATATGATCGATCAGGGCAGGCTATGAATCATCGTGTCGCTAAGCAAATAAAGTATTTAGGTAACAGGTTGTTTGTACTCGTGAATGATGCAAAACAATACCTGTATGCACAGACCTTAAATAAAGTAGTTAGCTCAGGTTTACTTTATGAATCATTAATAAATGATTGCTTTGTCAAGGTTCGTGACCTTTTTGATCGTTGCGGTGTATTACAAGACAATGGTACTGTTGTCGTACCTTTGGAATATGATGTTGTCTCTGTGCATAATCAGGATATGTTCTTGCTGGAATTGGATAAAAAGTTTGGATTATTTTCCTCAAAAGGGGCGTCACTTTTAGATCCGATCTATGATTTAATTGGACCATTTAATCAAAGTGTGGCCTTGATCAGGCGGAATGGAAAGTATGCCATTGCTAATAAACATGGAAAAATTGTTACTTCGTATAATCTACCATTAGGGGTAAAAATATTGAATAATGAGGTTCGGTATGTAAATAAAGACAACGCTCGGGTCGTCATGCGTTTCGATGACGATGGAAATATGATCAGTGATCGATCACTCAGTGACGTAAGGACACTTCGTATACGAAGAAAACCAATCGCAGAAAGATCGGATGTTCTGGCTGTGAACCAAACATTGAATGATTCACTTACTTGGCGTATCCAAGAATCGACCACTACATGGGGATTGTGGAATAACAATACCAATAGTTGGAAATTGAAACCCACATATTCACGTTTCGAGGTGTATGAAGATTTAGGTTTTACGTTAGCTTTCACAACAAAAGATAACATTGGTGGCATTATGGACATGGGTGACATCGAAGTTACTACGCATTCTGTAATTCAAGTAATACACAATGAAGTAGGTTTACCTATGACCTATAATAACCTCATTGATGTACGGATGAGTGATCTGTTGGACAAGAATCTACCCGTAGCAAGGGTTGTTTTCCGTGGTGGCAAATGTGGTCTCATGAGTCGAAGCGGTAAAATAGTTGCTAAAGGATACACCTATATCGGTGACTTTTTTGAAGGAAAAGCAAGAGCCAGTAAAAGAGGAAGATTACAAGTAGATTTAAAACCAACCAACCAACCTTACATAATGAAGGCGGGTGATCATTTCAATTCTTTTTTAGGAGGCTTTGCCTACTATGAATCTTATTCTCTCATTATTAAACTCTTCAACTCACAAGGACAATTATGGATCGATAAAGGACAATGGGGGGTTATTGATACCAATTTGAATACAGTAGTGGATTTCAGATATGATCTAGTTAAGGATTATTGGCGTGATCATGCATTGGTTTACCAGACAGGAAAAGGTTGGGGACTTATCGATACAATTGGTGATGAGATCATTAAACCTCAGTTTGATGATTTTGACTATTTACCTGCTTCTGAAAAGGATCTGTATCTCATTTCAAATAACCAGGTATTCTATGGGATGTTTGATACATTAGGAAAGAATATTATCCCTGTGAGATATCATTCGATACGTGCTCCAAAAGAAGACCGTATTGCTGTAAAAGTTCACCGAAAGTGGGGGATGTACAGTACCAATGGTCGCCTCATAATTCCTTGTCAATTCAATGTTTTGAGAGATTTTAAAGAGGGGAAAACTGTCTTTTATCAATCGGGACGATGGGGGGTGATCGATTTCAATGGTAAGATAATTGTACCACCTAATTTTATTAAGATAGATGATTTTTCTGAAGGGAAGGCTGCTGCTGTATCTAAAGATGGACGTAGAGGGTATATAGATGAATCAGGTACAATGATTATTGAAGGACCCTATTATAAAATGAAACCATTCCATAGAGGATATGCAGTGGTCAAGGTAAAGAAAAGGGGCTGGGCGATCATAGATTCGCTGGGCAATCAGGTTTTTAAACCTAGATCGATCATCTCTTCTATCGATAATGTAAATGAATTTGGACTTGCTAAAGTTAAGGTTGGACGAAAATATAGATTGATCACAGTCGAGGGAGACTGGGTCAAAAAATGTTCATATGGCAAAATCAGAGACTTTAATGATAGTATTGCTGTTGTACGAAAGGATGTACTTACTGGAAAGGGCCGAAAGAGACGTAATCTGGCATATTCGATCATTGATTACAAGGGACAATTGGTTTGTGAACATGAATTTAGGAAATTATCAGATTTCAAGGAGGGGCGAGCTTCATTCTCCACAAAAGAAGGACGAGTTGGGTTTATCAATACGAAAGGCGAACAAGTCATTGAACCTAAATATTTCAGTGTAACACCATTTGAAAATAACCGGTCTGTCGTTTTTTCTGATTACAGGACATCGGGGGTCATTGATACAGCCGGTCGGGAAGTGATTCCAGTCAAATATCGAAAAATTACAGAGATCGGTGAATCAGTAGCTACTGTTAAGTTAAATTCTTGGACTTCTTTTTTTGTTCATGAAGATGGGAAACGAGTATCTAATGTAGATTATAATGATGCACGTAAATTCGATCATTCCTCCGCCATTGTTCGACAAGGATCACAATGGGGAATCGTTGATAAGAAAGGACTGCAGATCATCATACCGAAATTCACATCGATTGTCAATTATAAAGACGGCTTAGCAAAAGTAGCTGTCCACCAATTACACGGTGTAGTAACTACAAATGGAGAAATCATCCTTGAGCCGAAATTTGAATATGTCGAATATGCTGACCAGGGCTTATTTCGAGTAGAAAGAGGAGACAAGATCGGCTATGTGGATAACAAAGGGAAATGGGTCAGGGAATTACATCACTGATTATAAGCGATCAATTGTCCACTTAAATGGTACAGTTGCCAAGCTGATTTTTTTGCTTCCAATTCAGCTTTCAATAGATTATTTTTGGAAACAATATAATTGTATTGAGCCTGAAGATAGTCCGTTGTATTGATCTGTCCAGTACGATAAACGGTTGTTACTCTATCTAAATTCTGCTTACTGATTGCCACGTTTTTTTGCTCAATAGGAATCAATTTAATGTTATTCTGGTATACATTCCACGCAATGATTATTTCTTGCGTTAGTTCGTATTTGATCTTATCGAGACTGATCTTGGAGGATATAATGGCAATTTTGGCATTTTTACGGACTGGAGCTACGCGACCACCACTGAAGAAGGTATAACTTAAGCCTACATTTACAGTTGCACCAAGTGTTGAGTTGCTTCGTAGAATACCAACATCATTTTGAGAACCAGCATATCCGTATGAGATACTGGTGTTCAATTTTGGGAATAATTCGGTTTCAACAATCTTGTAGTCTAACTCTGCCTTTCGAATATTTTGTTGAGCGATCAATAACGTTTTATTATTTTGAATGCACGCTTTTTTTAACGTTTCTAATTGAAGGCTAAGATCGATGGTTCTATCTATTTCAATGATGTCCTGAAGTGATAAATACTCAATACCTACAATTCTATTCAACTGATGGATAAACTGACTTTTAGATAAATTTAATCGAAGGAACTGAGTACTGTCTAAATTATAGCTGGTTTGAAGATTCAATAACTCAAGTTCATTTCCTTGACCATATTTCTTTTGTATTTCAACACGGCGCATCTGTTGACGTGTTAATTTCAATTTTTCTTTAACTAACACCATTTCATCCTGAATCGATGCAAGGTTATAAAATGGTTCAATCAATGAAAGGATCATATTTTCAATCTCCTGTTGATATCGCATACGGTCCTGACTAGCCTGGACTTTGAATTGATCCAATGTATACATTGGTTTTAAACCATCAAAAATCGTATATCTTAGATTCACACTGGCGTTATAATTCTGCGATGAAGCAAAAGGTTCCTCTTGATCGGGTATGTTTCCTCTAAAAGAGGTTTTGGACATACCATTTTGGAACGTATATCCTCCACTTACATCCGCAGTAGGAAGAAACCCTGCATTACCAATGGTTGCATTATTCTCACTCACTTTTTGAGTGTTTTTAGCAAGTTGAATATTGAAATTATGGCTGATACCTGCTTGTATCACACTATCAATATTGATAGTGCGTTGCGCTTGAATTTGGAATGTAAACCAAAGGGAAAAAAGAGGTACTAGATATTGTTTCATTTCGATGATAAATTAATGAGTTTGGAGTTTTTTATCTTCAATAATACTTGGTTCTACTTCTTCGGGATTTAATTGTTCACCTTCCCAGACCCACCATGCAAAACGTTTAAGGTTGTTCATGCCGATCAATAGGGGAGGTAAAACGATCAACATAATGAAGGTAGCAGCTAGTAATCCGTAAGCCAGAG
>CAXQBA010000474.1:0-10825 GCA_964221885.1 Luminiphilus sp.
TGATAGTAAATATTTTTTGTATATTTGCACTCGCTTTTTAGTGGACTGGCTTCATAGCTCAACTGGATAGAGCATCTGACTACGGATCAGAAGGTTGGGGGTTCGACTCCCTCTGAAGTCACTTGAAAATAAATAATTAAAAATATAACGGTTGCCTAAATTTGCAGCCATTTATAAAACAAATTTGTCATGTCGAAAGTATGTCAATTAACGGGTAAAAAGCCTATGTTCGGACATAGTGTTTCTCACTCTAATGTTAAAACAAAAAGACGTTTCAACCCGAATGTTCGCACAAAGAAGATCTACATTCGTGAGATCGATACGACCATTAAGGTTAAACTTACCAATAAAGCAATGCGTAACATGGAGAAACTTGGTGCTTATGTGTATATCAAGCGCCAGTTAGCTGCAGGTTTTGATCCTCTTGTATGGGTAGTTGACCAAGAAGCCTCTAAAAATTACAACGAAGCATCTCGTGGATATCGTCGTGTAGAGCATACAGATACGAACGGTGTTAAATCATATTTGATCACATACGAAAAAGATATTGCACCTCTTCGCAAGGTCAAATTGTCAAAATTATTTAAATAGCAAAGATAAACGTTAGATATCATGGCTAAGAAAAGTAAAGGAAATAGAGTTCAAGTTATATTAGAGTGCACAGAGCACAAAGATTCTGGTCAACCAGGAACATCTAGATATATCACTGTAAAGAATAGAAAAAATATGCCAGACAGAATGGAATTGAAAAAATACAATCCTATCTTGAAACGCTATACTGTTCATAAAGAAATCAAATAGAAAATGGCTAAGAAAGTATCAAAGAACGCGAGAATTGCGCAACGTGCTGCAAATGCTGGATCCGGAAAAGATCATGTTAAATGTGTTAAATCTGTAAAAGATCCTATCACAGGTAAGATCTCTTTCAAAGAGGTTATTATCCACAAAGATAATGTTAAAGAGTTTTTTAGCGCAAAGTAAAAAACTTATCGATAATATTATATTTAGCTTCTTCATCACATGGAGAATCTTTTTTTGCTTCAATCCAACGCTTATTTAAATCGATCGCCTAATGGGACTATTCAATAAATTATTCAACAAGAAAGAAGAGGAAAAACAACAACTTAAAGAAGATCTTGATAAGGGGCTTGAAAAAACTAGAAAGGGTTTTTTCGGGAAGTTGGCGGCAACTGTTGCTGGTCGTTCAACGGTAGATGAGTCTATCCTGGATGACTTAGAGGATGTGTTGATATCATCAGATGTAGGAATAGACACGACGGTCAAGATCATTGACCGAATCGAAGCTCGTGTTCAAAAAGATAAGTATGTTACAACCAATGAATTGAATGCCATTCTTCGTGATGAAATTGTGCAATTATTAGCTGAAAATAATGCTGATGATACGGTGAATTATAACCTTGATAATTTACCTAAACCCTATGTGGTTCTGGTAGTTGGTGTAAATGGTGTCGGAAAAACAACAACTATTGGAAAAGTAGCTAATAAATATACACAAGCCGGTAAAAAAGTCATGTTGGGTGCAGCAGATACCTTTCGTGCCGCTGCGGTCGATCAATTAGAAATCTGGTCAAAACGTGTTGGATGTGGATTTTACTCTAAGGGTATGAATGTCGATCCTGCTGCTGTTGCTTATGAGGCTGTACGAGCTGGAATAGAGGAAAACTATGATGTGGTCATCATTGATACGGCAGGTAGGCTGCACAATAAGCAAGGTTTGATGCGTGAGTTGGAAAAGATCCATAAAGCAATTGCCAAACAATTGAGTGATGCTCCACACGATGTCATGTTGGTTTTAGATGGGTCAACAGGGCAAAATGCTTTTGAGCAGGCGAAACACTTTTCAGAGGTTACTCGAGTTAGCTCATTGGCCTTGACTAAATTGGATGGTACGGCAAAGGGGGGTGTTGTTATTGGGATCAGTGATCAGTTGAAAGTGCCAATCAAATATATTGGTGTAGGCGAAGGTATGCAACATCTTCAAGAGTTTGACAAGAGAGAGTTTGTTGATTCGTTCTTCAAGGAATCTGAATAATATAGATGAAAAGGTAATGTATCTGGATGTACGATCAGCTACTTTTGGTGTTGAATAATGCTTCAGAATAACCTTCATAAAATACAATCTTTCGTTAAGGGTTTGAGATAAAAAAGAAACGAATTGGGTAGATATTGACCGATTAATAGTAACTTATTGCTATAAACGATCGATTGAAAGATGGAATCTAACAATAAGAGAGGTTTTACAGGTGTATTCAGATCATTGATAGCAGAGCTTCGTGACCTGTTTGACCTTCACTTTGATACAGATGCCCAAGGTACTGTAGAATCCATAAAAAAAAGTATTGAGTTTAAAGGTGGGAATCTTTGGGCACTTATTTTTGCTGCTTTTATAGCATCAATTGGGCTTAATGTTGATTCGGGTGCTGTAGTTATCGGAGCGATGTTAATTTCTCCATTGATGGGACCTATAGTAGGTGCTGGGTATTCAATAGCTACCAACGAATTTGACACACTCAAAAATTCTATCCGAAACTTATTAATATTTGTAATCGGATCGATCTTTGCCTCCTCGGTATATTTTTTAGTAACCCCGCTGAAAGGTTTGACGGCTCAATTGGAAGCTAGGACCTATCCGACTTTCTATGATGTACTGATCGCTATCTGTGGGGGTGCTATTGGCATTGTTGCCAGTTCTCGATCGGATCGGGGAAATGCCATACCAGGAGTAGCAATCGCCACAGCACTGATGCCACCATTGTGCACGGTTGGTTACGGTTTAGCTACGGCACATTGGACCTATGCGGCTGGAGCCTTTTATCTGTTTTTTATTAACTCTGTATTCATTGCTTTGACGGCTTTCTTATTTGTTCGAGCGCTAAACTTTCCGAAAAAGGAGTTTCTGGATCCTGTGCGTGAGCGTCGTCATAAAAACATCATGTTATTCATTGTAGTGGCTACTATAATTCCTAGTTTCTGGACAGCTTATAATGTGGTTCAAAAAGAATTATTTGATAGTAAAGTAGTTGCTTTTCAAAAGAAAGTTAAGGCATTCAAGTTGGATCAAGGATTGATCGTTGGCCAATTGGAAGCAAATTATTATGGAGATACGTCAAGCATTGTTATGACAGTCATGGGTACTGTGACAAGCAGAGATAAAGAGCTACTGAGAGGTGAAATGATGGAGTCAGGATTGGCTAATGCCCACTTATCGTATCGAGAAAGTTCGGGCTTTGACAATGAGTTATTATTGAAAGAACTGGACGATATGCGAACGAAGTTTGCTCATATGAGCGATGAGTATACGGGTATCATAGAGGATCTTTACAACAATAATCGTGATCTATTGGAAGATAAAAATAAACGAATTGATCTATTGGAGAGCGAATTGAAAAAATACTCATTGCAACAAAAGTATGCTGAAAAACCGATCGATCAGGCAGCCGTTGAGATAGCTGCATTATTCCCTCAGGTAAGAGAAATATCCTACAGTGAGCAGGTAGCCATACGTGTAAAGGACAATAAGACGGACACCATACCAACGGTTATCCTTGATTGGCATGGTCGTAGGGCAGGAACATCAACAAGAAAACGTATTGAATCCTTTTTTATAGCTCGGTTTGATGTCGATACCATTCAAATCATTTATAATTGATGGATGCATTAGCTGAGTTTATAGAAAAGCTAAGCCAGTCGTTATCTGATCAATCATTTGCTAAGGTAACACTGAGTAAGCCTTATTCAAGGTCAAGTACTTTGATCAATGTTTACATGAGACCAGTTGTCAATGAGTCTACATTGAGAATATCATCTGTCGAACATTATTCAGATAAGGATCTGACAAAAATTATTGATACGGATGATATCAAGGAACATATTTTAGGTTATTTGCCGTCTCAGTTCAAGAAGGCTCATTTAATGACAAATAAAAAAACATATACATTACAATTCAATAGGCGACGGATTGGACGAATAACAAAAGGCGCAGCACAAACCCAATTATCGTCATCTAAGGATCACAATCGCAATAAGGAATACTTGATACCTGAGTCGGCTACATTTTTGAGAAAACTTGACATTTCGAATGAAAAAGGTGTAAAGCCGAGCCGGTACGATAAATTCAAACAAATAAATAAATATGTAGAGATTATGTCATCTCTGCTAAAAAAAGCCGATTACATATCTTCGGATCGAATTGTTGATATGGGTTGTGGAAAAGGATATTTAACCTTTGGTTTATATGATTATCTAATGAGGAAAATGACCAAACCTCATATTACTGGTGTTGATCTTAAGGACACCGTTATTGATCAAATAAATCAACATAGTACCGATCTAGGATTTGATACTTTATCTTTTATTCATGGAGACATTGCTGAATATACTAATGTAATTGATGTTATTATTGCGCTTCATGCATGCGATACGGCAACGGATATAGCTATCAGTAAAGGAATTCAATCTAATGCTAAATTAATAGTGGTTGCGCCATGTTGTCACAAACAAATACGGAAATCTATTTCAAAATATAGTTCCTTTGAGGGCATACTACAAAATGGGATTCTTCTTGAACGACATGCCGAATTGATTACAGATACCATTCGAACTTGGCTATTAGAGGCTCATGGATACAAAACACGTGTTTTTGAGTTTATTTCTAATGAGCACACGGCTAAGAACCTTATGATTGCTGCCTATAAATTAAATACTAAGGAAATTGATCCCGCTAATACTAAAAAGTGGCTGGGTAAAATCGAACGATTAAAAAAGGAATATGGGATAGACGTCCATTATTTGGAACTATTACTTACCTGAAGTATTTGCCTGCTCATGAATTTTACCTATCAATTCATATACTTCACTAAAGGGAAGGTTACTCAGAGCCTTTAATATCATGTTTACCTCCTCGACAGTAAGAGATAGTGAAATGTCGTTGGTATTCTTCATAATAGACTATTTCTTTTTTTTAGGTAAAAGTTGAAATTCTTTTTGCAATGATTTGAGATCTCCATTCAAGTTCAAAAAGTGAACGTACTTTTCCCGATCACTTTGAGGTAATTTGGGTTTTGGAGGAGGTTTTTGTTCTTGAGCCTGAATATCAAAATCAAAAATGATGGATGGTAGATTAAAGCATTCGATCATCTTTTTTCGTAGGGCTCCATTTTTTTGAATAGCATCTTGAGCTCTACTCGACTGGCAAACAAATGTAATGCTTGACTTAGATTCATCATTAAGATACAATTGAGTTGTAGTAAGTAAACTTTTGATATGCTTACTGTTTATCTCATCCATGTATTGTTGCCATATCTCTTTGACATTTTCTAAATTAAATGGAAGTGTATTTTGTTCTGCTAAAGCAGAATCTCTTATGATCTCTTCTTTTAAAGCGTCGATCAAATTATTTTTTTGACTTCCATTCCCATTTACATTAGAAGTCGATGTATTTTCATTTGTTTTTTGAGACGTATCAGGAGAATGGGTTATAGCAGTTCCAGAATCCACTAATGGTTTAGGAGTAGATGTATTGGTATTGTCTTCTGATTTGATCTCCTTATCTGTATCTTGATCAGCTTTCTTAGACGCTGTTTTTCCCGTAGAATTAGGAGCTATTTTTTTTTTTTGATTAGTTGATGTAGATTGGGAGGCAAGTGTTGATTCAGAAACTTTTTTGGCGCGACGAATATAGGTCATTCTAATCAATGCTAGCTCAACATGAAGACGTTTGTTCAATGCCGTTTTAAAGTGAACATCACAATCATTGATAATACTTAGCATCGAGAGTAGGAGTGCCTTAGGTGCTCGCTTCGCTTGATCTAAGTATAAAAGCTTTATACTTTCTGATACTTCCAATAATGATTGAGTTTTTGTATCAAGTGACATTAAAAGATCACGAATGTGTTTTGCCAGTCCTGTTAAGAAAATATCACCAGAAAAGCCTTGACGTATGATCTGATCATAGATCAATAGGGTCGCAGACATATCTTCATTCAATAATTCGTCCACGATCTTAAAGAAATAGTCGTAGTCAAGTATATTTAGGGTTTCTATTACAGTTTTGTATCGTAACTCATTAGGTGATGAACTTACAATGCGATCAAAAATAGATAATGCATCACGCAATGCACCATCAGCCTTTTGAGCTATAATGTTCAAGGCCTCCTCTTCCGCATCTATCTGTTCATTTTGACAAATCTGTTGAAGATGGGATACCATCTCAGGAATCGTGATCCTTTTAAAATCAAAAATCTGACATCGGGATAGAATTGTAGGGATGATCTTGTGTTTTTCCGTAGTTGCTAAAATGAATATAGCATAGGATGGTGGTTCTTCTAGTGTCTTTAGGAAGGCATTAAATGCTGCCGTTGATAACATATGAACCTCATCAATGATATAGATCTTGTATTTTCCAAGTTGAGGAGCAAACCGAACTTGTTCAGTTAAGGATCGAATATGGTCAACACTGTTGTTTGAAGCGGCATCTAATTCATAGATATTTAATGACGCATTATTGGCAAAGGATTGACAAGAATCACAAGAGCCACATGGTTCATTATCTTTAGTTACCTGTTCACAATTCAGCACTTTGGCTAGAATACGAGCACATGTAGTTTTTCCAACACCCCTAGGACCACAAAATAAGAATGCATGGGCCAGGTGATCGTTGGCAATGGCACTTTTAAGTGTCGTTGACACATGACCTTGTCCGACCACATCATCGAAACGGGTCGGTCTATATTTTCTTGCTGAAACTATAAATTGGCTCATCCATCAAATATAATATTCTAGCTGTTTAATTACAAATAATAAAAAAGGCAATAATTTTTTTAAATTAGGATACTTGAAGTTCAGTCTGATAACTTTATTCATATATTAAAACGGCAAACGCATGATTCTACGATTTACTGCATTTTTGAGTTTTTTGATGGTCTTAAGTTGTGGTAAACCCAGCTCAGAAACAATGGAAAAGAGATGGGCATCTACCCAAGAAGAAATTAAGGAGATATTGGTTATGTATCCTTCATTTAGACCAGTGCTTGAAATGACTCAGCAAAAAGCTGTCAGTGCTTGGGATATTGCCCAAAAAGAATCTGAACCTGAAAAACAGGTTGATATGATGATGGCTGCTTATGATCAGCTTCGACAAACATATGTTGAACAACTAATTGATATGCCCACTAAGATCGATCGACTTCGAGATAAGATCACTCGTTCGATCAATACCCCTGATATGAATCAGTTTGAATTAAACTCACTTAGTACACTACGATCAGAAGCATCGTATACGATCACTCAGGTGCAGAGTCGCTTAACGAATCCACAAGTACGTAACGAAGAGGAGGAGACACTGCTTTTAGCAAGTTTGACGAATCAGATCAAGGATGCACAACGTGGAATTGAAAAATTGATTTCTAGTGTTAAGAAACGAGTCCGAAAAGAACAGAAAGCCGAAGATGACTCGAAGACATCCAATACAACTGATAACTCAGCACCGTCTTCCATCAAATGCAGTTATTGTGGAAGTAAGAATACGTCATCAAAATCGACATGTAGTAAGTGTGGTGCTCCATTAAAATAAACCAATACCGTTATTGTGGATGTACGAATACTCAGTCGATTATTTAGGGAAAAAGCCAAGTCGCTAGGCTTTCACTCGGTTGGGTTTTCTAAAGCAGAGGAGCTTACTAAAGAGGCACATCTTTTAGAAGGGTGGTTAAATCAGGGATTGCATGGAAAGATGCAATACATGGAAAATCATTTTGAAAAACGGATCGATCCCACCAAATTGGTGCCAGGGGCAAAAACTGTGATCTCATTAGCGTATAATTATTTTACAGAAAATCAAGCACTCGATCCAGACGCACCCAAGATTTCAAAATATGCATATGGTGAAGATTATCACCACGTTTTGAAAGGTAAGTTACGTGAGCTGATGGCTTTTTTAAAAGAACAAATAGGTGATGTGGACGGACGTTGTTTCGTAGATTCTGCTCCGGTCCTAGAGCGCGATTGGGCAAAGCGAAGCGGATTGGGCTGGATCGGAAAAAATACGATATTAATCACAAAAGAACAGGGGTCCTTTTTTTTTCTGGCTGAAATAATTCTGGATGTTCCATTTCATTATGATCATCCAATTTCTGATTTCTGCGGTACCTGTCGAAGGTGTATCGATGCATGTCCAACAGATGCGATTAGTGATGATGGTTATTGGATGGATGGTAGCAAATGTATTTCGTATTTTACGATCGAGTTAAAAGACGATATCCCCAATTCATATAAAGATACCTTTCAAGACTGGATGTTTGGATGTGATATTTGTCAGGATGTTTGTCCTTGGAATCGCTTTTCGAAAGAACATTCTACAGAGGCTTTTAAACCAAAACCTGGACTTTTAGAAACCAGCCGAAATGAATGGGAGGAGCTCACTTTAGATGTTTTTAATGATCTTTTCAAAAAGTCAGCTGTTAAACGAACTAAATATCAGGGTCTTATGCGTAATATTCGTTTCTTAAAAAAGGACTAGCGAAGTAAGTGTAATAAACTGGCGATCAACTCAGCTTCTGAAATGAGCACTTTTTCACTGTATACAGTAACATCTGGAAAGCTTTCAAATGGGTCGATCTGGATTTTGTAATCGGGAAATGAAATATTTTCACCATATATGATCGTTACATCAGGAAAACGCGTACAGTTATCGACTTGCACACATGTATTAGCATCCATTGAGCTAGTCTGCAATATTATATTAGCCTGATTTTCGTATGGTGTCAGTTTAACTTTAAGATCTGGAAAAGAAACACGTTTACCTAATTGAATCTTAATATCTGGAAACGTTGCCTCATCACTGATTACATAGGTTCTTTGGTCTGAAGTACACTGTTCGCCGACATAAACGGTTCGTTGAGCATGTGCTGATAAGCCCAAACTAAAAAAAAAGATTTGTAAGATATATTTCATATTTTGTCACATAATTTAATTCATTAATAATGTTACGATTAATTATCCCATTAACAGCAACAATACTGTTGCTTTTTGCATGTCAGCCATCTTCTAAAACCAAAAACCTAAAAAAGGTGGTTGCATATATGGAAGATAGCACATTGTGTGCCACTTATTATGTTGATGACAGTAATCGAATTCAAGGGCTTTATTCAATAGCAGATCCAGAGGGTACTTTACTTCATGAAACAAACTATGTAAATGGTATTGTCAGTGGTGAAGAAAAGAATTATCACCTAAACGGTCAGTTGGAAAGCATCTATGAATTGATCGATGGTAAATATGATGGACCGTATAAAACGTTCAATGAACAGGGTGTTATAATTTCAGAGGGTAGATACACTAATGATATGATTGATGGTGAGTTACGTACGTATTACGATAATGGAATTTTGAAAGAGATCGTAACTATGAAGCAGAATATGACAAATGGTCCATTTGAAGAGTTTGACGAGGCAGGTGTTCTAACAGCAGAAGGATCATATGTATTTGATGGTGAAAAAGATGCTCTTGAGGATGGACTTTTGTTATTGTATGAAAATGATACATTGGTCAAACGAATGATCTGTGACACCGGCTTATGTTGTACTCAATGGACATTGGAAAAAGGTGATGTTGCGCCTGCAAATGAACTATGTCGTGAAATAATTCAAAGAAGATCAAATAAATAGTGATATGTTTTTACCTTACGAGGTATTAAAAAATGAGTAGCTAGATGGCTTTTGATGATATTATAATACGGATGAAGAAAGGAGATAAGAAAGCATTTAATACGATGTATTTGGCATTTAGGCCTGCTTTTTTGGCTTTTTTCTCTAGTAAGTATTCACTTGAGAAAGAAGTTTGTTTTGATCTTTATCAACAAACCATGTTGCAAGTATATGAAAATATCTTGCAAGGAAAGTTGGATGATATTCAATCTACATTAAAGACATACGTTTTTGGTGTTGGAAAAAATATCAGTAGTAATGAGAGTCGTTACAAAAAAGTTCGGATCAATCATAAAGATTCTGTCAGAGACTATATTGTTCAGACACAGGTCGAGTATACAGAGGTGGATAAAGAGCTGATCAAACGTGTGATGAAAAAGATTAAAGAGATGAAAGAAGTTTGTCAGAAGCTATTGATTGGCTATTATGTTGAAAATAAAAAAACCATTGAATTACAATATGAATTAAAATTTAGCTCAGAGCAAGGGGTTCGAACCCAAAAAAGTCGTTGCCTCAATTATCTGAGAAAGATGATAAAAAACTAACCCATGGAAAACATCGACCTATTTGACAAGTATATTCGAGACGAAATGTCAGAAATCGAGAAACAAGATTTTGATAATCGCCTCATTACTGATTCTGATTTTGCTGAAGAATTCAGATCATACCAACTATTAGTCACTGGCCTAAAGTTCTCAAATCAAGAGGCTATATTTAAGCAAATGGATGACCTCGAAGAAGGTCTTAAGCGTAAAAATAAAGTTAGAGTGATTTCACTTATTGGCTCTGTTGCAGCTATTTTTATAGGTGTTATATTCTTTTTGAATCCATCTATATCAAACCCCAATGAAGATGTTTTCAGCGAGTATTATACGAGTTACGATTCGCCAAGTGAAATAGATCGTGATATAGCAGAACTTACAGTAACTGATTCGGCACTATGGTATTATCAAACTAGGGATTTTGGACGTTCTGTAGAACTATTTAAAAGAATTGTGGTTGATACCTCAACTGAATTATTATTTTTCAGTGGCCTATCCATGTTGGAAGAGGGTGATTTCACAAATGCTTTTAAATAGTAGATCGGAAGAGCACACGTCTGA
>CAXQBA010000475.1:0-11907 GCA_964221885.1 Luminiphilus sp.
TTTGAACTGGCAGACCGAAATATAACTGTTTGGTTGCAACAACATAACGCCAGCACTGATCGAATAAATTATGGGCTTTGGGCTGTTTGGCGAAACCTATTTGGATGGAATGATCAGCTGACCTTAGTGACACAATTCGGTTACACAAGAAAATTCGAGTTAGAATATGAAATTCCACCAACATTACAAGGTCGTAAGTTCGGGTTTCTATTCAACGCATTGTTTTCTGATAACAAAGAAATCAATTATTTAACTGTTGATGATCAACAAATCTTTTTTCGTGACTTCTCCTCATCAGAACGTCAGTTTCGCAGAATTCGAGGAGAATTTTATACCTATTACCAACATAATACATTTACACGATCTACTCTGGAATTAAATTACTTAGACCTCCAGATCGGTCGACCAACAGGCACATTGAATCCCATATATTTTCAAGGAGGACGATTAAATCAACGTTCTTTTTCATTGCGGTATCAATTTGAGATGGATCGACGAAACAATGTTGCTTACCCAACAAAGGGGTTCATGATCAATACTTCGATCACAAAAAAGGGCTTAGGTATCTTTAACGATGTGAACTTACTATTTCTTGAAGGAGAGTTTGGTTATTTTTCTCGTTTATCAGATTGGCTCAGTATTTCGAATCTATTGTTTGTAAAAGCCCATCTACTTCCTAATGAATTTTCATATTTTGATAATCGGGCCATTGGTTACAAAAACAACTATGTTCGAGGGTATGAATTATATGTGGTAGAAGCTCAACATTTCATTATCAATCGCACTGATGTAAATTTTAAAATATTGGATATAGACATTCCACTACTCAAAAAATCATCGTTCTACTATTTCAGAGAGTTGCCTTTAAAATTACATACGCGCCTATTTTTTGATTATGCATATTCATGGATAAATGAAAACCAAACTAGTAACACCTTAAATAATAGTAGTTTGTTTGGCGCAGGTGTGGGTTTGGATATTATTTTCTATGCCTACGATTTTATTATACAAATTGAATACAGTTTCAACAAAACCGGGGAAAATGGCTTATATTTACGATACATCATCAATTTTTAAAAATAAATTGACTTGAAAGTAGCTATATATAGCCGTGTTTTAAAGAAACAAGATATTCCAACTGTTCAGTTTCTGTTCGATCAACTTGAAGAAAAAGGTGCTGACATCTTTGTATTTCATGAATATTACGAGGAAATCAACCAGCAACTTCAATACAAATCAAAAATCGAATATTTTTCTAGTTATGAGGATTTAAAGTCCATTGAGCCAGATTATTTTATCACATTAGGTGGCGACGGAACCATACTGGATGCGATCACGCTGGTCAGAGATACCAACATTCCATTGATAGGTATTAATCTTGGACGTCTTGGGTTTTTAGCAATGGTTGAAAAAGCTAAGATTGATGTAGTTATAGAAGCTATGTATCAAAATAGTCTAGTTACTGATCCGAGAACACTTCTATACTTAGAGTCCTCTATTCCTATTTTTGGCGATAAGAACTTTGCTCTTAACGACTTTACAATTTTAAAGAGAGATACATCCTCTATGGTTGTCATTCATGCATATGTGAATGGTGAGTTCCTCAATTCATATTGGGCTGATGGTATCATTGTAGCCACACCAACCGGTTCGACCGGCTATTCTCTAAGCTGTGGCGGTCCAATTATTTTTCCTCGCTCAGGTAATTTCATCATTACACCTGTAGCACCACATAACTTGAATGTTCGACCTACAGTATTATCTGATAATGCGATCATTTCATTGGAAGTAGAGGGTCGTGCAAAAAATTTCTTATGCACCTTGGATTCTAGATATCAGACCATTGATGCTTCATTCCAGCTTGCCGTTAAAAAAGCCTCTTTTAAAGCAAATCTGGTACGTCTTTCTGACCGAAACTTTTTAAATATGATTCGTGAAAAGTTAAAATGGGGTATTGATTCAAGAAATTAATCGTAAATTTGTGCTCCCATATACAACATTGCCAATAGAGCAATCGTTTTTTAGTTTTGATTCGATCATATTATGCGTACGTACTTACTTTTATTTTTTTCGCTGTTGTTCATTCAGGGCTCCCAAGCACAATTTTGGGAATTAGGTGGAATGGCAGGAACAAGTTTCTATCACGGCGATATCGCTCCTGATTTTTCTATGCAATCACCAGGTGTATCTGCTGCTTTTTTTATTCGTAGAAACTTAGACGAACGTATATCCCTCCGTGGCGGGCTCTCTTTCTGTACATTATCTGCAAGTGATGCATTGTCCAACAGTACCTTTCAACAAGCAAGAAATTTAAGTTTTCAAACTGAAGTTTATGAAATTACTGCCTTGGCTGAATTCAATTTTCTACCTTATCACTTCAAACGTGGAAAAAAAGGACCGGGTGCTTTCTCACCCTATTTACTAGCTGGTGGAAGTGGATTTATTTTTGACCCTAAAGCAAGATATAATGGTGCTTTATATCCACTGCAACAACTTGGTACAGAAGGCCAAGAACCAGGAAATGAATACAGTTTATTTCAAGGGGCTGTGGTTTTGGGTGCAGGTATTAAAATAGATATAACGCATTTCCTGACCTTATCTATAGAGGGGTCTACTCGATTACTATTCACAGATTACTTGGACGATGTAAGTGGTACCTACGCTAATCCAAGGCTCATCGAAAATTATAGAGGCTCTTTGGGTTCAGTAGCCGTTGCACTATCTGATCGTTCTGCTGAAGTGGGCGATATAATTGGAGACGAAGGTAGACAACGTGGCAATCCGAATACCAATGATGGATTTACGCACTTTTCAATTGGAATTACTTACTCAATTTGGTCACTTAACTGCCCTACCTATTAGTTTCAATTGTGTATATTAGTCTTGTGAAACGAAAGGCTACACATGAAGAAACTTCTACTAATTACATTTCTATTCTTTTTTACCATCCTATCTTTAGTTGTGGTCTTTCGTGCTATTCTGCCAGGTCCGCAAGCATTACAAATAAATGCTTTTGATCCTTTATTCGAGGATCCTGTTATAGATACGAATCTCCAAAAAATCATACAACTATCTATACCTTTTGAATTACCTGATTCTGTATTCAACGCAAAAATAAAACAATACATAAGTGCTTCATTCCCGCGTATTGATAGCAATCCCAATATTGAATTCATAGCTATTGATTCATCGGTTGTTGCTTTCAAATGGATAGGTCGCAACGAAACACTTGCGCCTGATATTTGGATCCACAGTCCTACTACTGACCCTGCTCCACTGCAAACCATCCATAAATGGGAGTACGACCCAATGATGGGTAAAATATTGCCTCCCTATATCTATGGTCTAGGTTCATCTAGTGAAAAAATGGTCTTGGTTGCCCAGTTACATGCTATCAATCAACTCATAAAAGAGCAGTTCTTGACAGATAGAACGGTATATCTCGTCTACCCAAAAAAGATTGAAGAGTTATCTATGATTTTGAAATGGTTCAACATCAATGAACCACGTATAAGTCAGATTCTATTTTCAAATGTTGGGATACAGAAAAAAGAGCCTTTTCTGAATGCTTACATTGGCATTCAACAGTCTCGTGTTTTCAAAGTGAACAATGTTACAAAACTCCAACTGTCTGAAGACATAGCTAACCATTCCAATGTATACAAACACATATATCACTTGATTAGTCAAAAGACCTCGTTCTCTGAAAATCTTATACTTAGAAATGGATGGCTATTGGGGTTTATGAGTCAAGACATACTTTCAAAGTACATCCACCTTGATAGGTTTTTATCTAAATCTATTGAAACAAACAAAAAGGAGGGATATATTTTCTCTACCGATCTATCAGATGATCTTTCATCTTATGAAGGTGTAATAGAGTTATTACCGTTCATTCATTCATCAGAAATTGATCAAAAATATTCTCAGATCGAACGAAGTATCCAACAGAGTTTTCCGAACATACAGGTCTACCCTACCTTTTTTTCATTGAAGGCCTCATTGGAAAAAGCTCATAAGCTGAGTACTCATATTTACTTTTTTAGTCCAGCCCTTTTATCTCATCAATCAGCATTACCATTCGAATGGATCAATGAAAACGTTGATAGAACGCATTTGTACAGGTCCATTCTATTCTATTATCAATTTGTCAAAAATTGCCAAAATTGATCTTTTCGGGTATTTCTTTTTAAATTTATAGGCCATAGACGATATGAATCAACTCATTTATTTCGTTTTAACTAAATAAATAGACCATCATGCGATATTTTCTACCTTTTATATTGACGTTGTTTTCAATACAGCTATTATTTGGACAATCTGAATTCCCTCACATTAAAGGCGAGATTCTTGTTCAAACAACGTCCGACTGTAATATCTCTGAACTAATCTTATCGCTACGCTATGAGCATGGGCTCTCAACAGAAGCTAATGTAAAGGAGCAGGTTTCTAACCAATTATCGATTTGGAAGATCTCATTCAATCCAGAGGTGATCACGCATGATCAAATGCTTTCTCGAGTTAAACGAAACAAACAGGTTATTGATGCTCAGCTAAATTATACCTTAAAGAAAAGGCTTATTCCAAACGATGCTAATTATGCACAACAATGGCAATACGAACAAGCCTCAGATAATGATTTGGACGCTGAAGCAGCGTGGGATATTACCACAGGTGGCGTTACTGCACTAGGAGATACCATTGTAGTTTGTGTTATTGACGATGGCCTAGAAGTTAGTCATCCAGATTGGGGTGATAATATATGGTATAATGCACATGAAATCCCTGGCAATGGTATCGATGATGATGGAAATGGTTACATTGACGATTTCAGAGGCTGGAATGCTGATAACAACACCAATGATATCGTGGCATCAGGCTTCTTTTATCACGGTACACCCGTTGCCGGAATTGTAGCTGCTCAAGGAAATAATGGTGTTGGCGTAAGTGGCGTCAATTGGGATGTTAAAATGATGTTCGTTGTTGGTGGTGGAACCAGTAGCGATGCATTAGCAGCATATGATTATCCATTATCATGTCGAAAACTATACAACCAAACCAATGGACTTAAAGGCGCCTTTGTTGTAGCAACCAATGCTTCCTGGGGCATCGATAATCAAGATTGTGCTTCCTATGCACCATTGGTCAATAATATGTATGACACTTTAGGTAAATATGGTGTTTTAAATGCAGCTGCTACAGCTAATGCCAATACAAATGTTGATGTTGCCGGTGATTTTCCAACGAGCTGTAGTAGTGATTACCTGATCGCTGTGACCAACATGAGTCAAACTGGTGTAAAAGTTAATTCAGCTGGCTATGGAATAAATACCATTGATCTTGGTGCTTTTGGAGAGGGAACATATACGATTGCCAGACCATCTACCTATGGAGGTTTTGGTGGCACATCGGGTGCAACACCTCACGTTGCTGGTGCTGTTGGGTTATTGTATTCTGCACCATGCCCAAGATTGGCACTATTAGCTCGTACCCAACCAGAGCAAACCGCATTGCTGATTAAAAATATCCTTCTCAATTCCAGTGTTCCAAATACATCCTTGAATGGTATAACTGTGAGTGGTGGTGTATTAAACCTAAAAAATGCGTTGGATTCAGTTCTGAATATCGGTTGTTCTCTTGCTGGATGTCACGAACCGTACAATCTTGCCGTGACACAAGTGGCAGGTGATACTTTGTATGCTCGATGGGATCGAGTTGATTCAACCAATCTATATTATTATGGCTACCGGGAAGTAGGTGCTCCAAACTGGATCACCATTTCAACACCCGATACGACGATCATGATCACAGGTCTTACACAATGCACGGATTATGAAACTAGGGTTTCATCGGATTGTGATAGTGCTGATTATTCCAATATAATTCCGGTCAAAACAGCTGATTGCTGTAATCCGCCATCCAACGTGTTCAACAACCAAAATAACAATACAAATACAACTGCATTCTTCTCATGGAGCCATTTTGCCGATGCTAACACCTACACTGTTGAATTCAAAGCTTTATCAGATACCGTCTGGCAGTCGATCAACACAACCAATGATAGTATTACACTATTTGGTCTAGATAGTTGTACCATCTACGAGTTACGTATAATTTCCAGTTGTAATGTAAATATCAATAATGTTTACTCCAACCCCATACTATTTGAAACCTATGGGTGTGGTTCTTGTACAAAGAGTGGCTATTGTAGCTCTGCTGGTAGTAATGCTAATGATGACTGGATCGAAACCGTAACGATCGGTACTATCAATAACAATACAGGTATTGATAATGGTTATGGCAACTTCATTTCTACAGGAATAACCACTGACCTAGCCCGAGGAGGTACATATCCAGTCAGTATTGACATTGGATTCAATACAGGTCCATGGTCAACCAATTGGCGCTTGAAAGTCTGGATCGATTTTAATCAAGATGAAACCTTCGATGATTCAACAGAACTTGCTTTTGATGCAGGACAAATCACAACACCTACGATAAATCACACGGGGACCATAACAGTTCCAGCATCAGCACAATTATACAATACACGCATGCGTGTTGCTATGCAATGGGGTTCTTCTTTATTATATCCTTGTTCCAATCCGAATTATGGAGAGGTCGAAGATTATTGTGTAAACATCACTGAATTCACATCAACAACCAATGCAATCGATAGAGATGAAACATCTGTGACTATATTTCCGAACCCTTTCAACCAACACTTCAATTGTCAGATAGAATCTAAGGATACTAAGCAGACTCAAATTAGTCTATTCAATAGTATCGGATCCACTATTTTACAGATCAATACACTTTGTACACCAGGCATAAATCAGATTAAAATCCCTGCTGGATCATTACCTAAAGGTGTTTATCTTGCCACCATCTCACAAGATGGGGAAACACCAATAGTAAAAAAGATCATTAAAAACTAGTCAGCCAATATGAACATTAATAATAGGTACTTGGTCGTATTTTTAACCGTAATAGGATTACTTGTAGCCTCGTATCTATTTAGAGCTGTTATACTCATTCTTTGTCTTCTATTATTGATCATCAATAGAGATCTAGTTGCTCGTGTAATCCGACATCTCAAAAAAACCTACCGTAATAATAAATTGATAGCTTTAGGACATGGATTTTTATTTCTATTGGCAGCTACCCCTTTTATGGTTTTTCTCTTTATACGTACAGCTGTAAATGTGATCCAAATTTCTAGTGAATTACCCAACTCAGATCAAACTTTAACCCGAGATAATTCACGCCTTAAATTAGATCAACTACTTCGTATAAAAAATAAATTGGATTCATGATCATGTTGCACAAAATCACATATTATCTATGTTTCTGTTGGGTTTTGATACAATTATGCAGTTGCTCCTCCAATCAGTTTATATTAGTTCATACTTGTAATGAACCCATTCAAGTTGATGGCGAATTAAATGAATACAAACAACCTTTACTTCAACCAGACCCCTTTTATTCCATTCAATTTTCATCGTCCAATGACGACCATTTTTTTAGTTATGTAGTTCGAATTCAGGATAAATCCCTTCAGGCCCAACTCATGTCACTCGGTATGACCTGCTACATTGATTCGACAGGAAAACGAAAAGAACAATTTGGTATAGGTTTCCCAATTGCCTTAACAGAAAAACAATTGGAAGCGGTTGCCATTCAAGCATCAAAAAAAAGCCAAGGTGTTATTGATCCTATTGAATTAGATAAAGCCTATGCTGCCCAATGTACTGAGTTCGATCTGATTGGATTTGGAGAGGAAACATTTCGAATGACCAATTTATCATCAAGATCCATCAAAACTACATTGATCTTTGACGAATTAGGTGCTATGGTTATTGAAGTTCGTATTCCGATCGATCAGATCATTTCAAATCCAAATCATTCTGGAATATTATCAATTGGGGTAAAGATCAATGAACCAGAGGCTAATGCTGATGATGATGCAGGACTGTTTGATAACAATCAGATCAATCCGATTACTCAAGGTGGCTCCATGAACCAGATGATGAGTCCAAATCAACGTCTGAATAACCGACCTGCATTTGCGGGTAGAAGTAAAATGGCCAACTTATGGTCAAAAGTACAATTATGTGCTCCTCAGTAGGTTCTCTTTCCAATAAATTAATTAAATAAGGCGTACTAATCGAAAAAAAAATCGTATTTTTGAGGCCGTTTGATACCAATTAGTAACATAGATAACAGTCACATGAGCGATCCTACATCAAAAATCATTTATACCATTACAGACGAAGCACCTGCTTTAGCCACTGTATCTCTTCTTCCTATTATTAATGCATTTACAGAATCTGCATCTGTTGAGGTTGAGACCAGAGACATTTCTTTAGCGGCACGTATTTTATGCACCTTTCCAGAATATCTAACAGCAGATCAGAAGACCCACGACGCTCTTTCAGAACTTGGAGATCTCGTGAAACAACCGGAGGCTAACGTTATCAAACTACCCAATATCAGTGCATCCATTCCTCAGCTTAAAGATGCTATCGAGGAATTACAGCATAAGGGATATGCGATCCCATCCTATCCTGAAGACCCTAAAACAACAGAACAAGAAACGATTCAAAAAAAATATAACAAAATAAAAGGGTCAGCCGTGAATCCTGTTTTAAGAGAAGGTAACTCTGATCGTCGTGCACCTAAAGCGGTAAAAGAGTATGCTAAGAACAACCCCCATTCTATGGGACATTGGGACTCAAGCAGCAAAACACATGTAGCAACAATGAATCACGGTGATTTTTGTTCTAATGAAAAATCCGTGACCGTTGCGAGTTCTACTACAGTTCGCGTAGAACATATCGGCTTAGATGGTACTCGTACTGTATTAAAGCCATCTATTCATTTATTGGAAGGTGAAGTCTTTGATGGAACGTATATGTCTAAAAAAGCTCTTTTAGCATTTTTAGAACATGAGATCGCTCAAGCTAAGGAGCAAAATATCCTCATGTCATTGCACATGAAAGCAACTATGATGAAGGTTTCTGACCCAATTATTTTTGGTCATGCAGTTCGTGTATTTTTTGCACCACTTATTGAAAAGCATGCAGAAACTTTCAATAAATATGATGTAGACTTTAATAATGGTTTTGGTGATTTGATCGAAAAGATGGAAGACATGCCGGCCGATCTTGTTAAAGAGATACAACATGATATTGATACTGCACTAAATGCAGGTCCTGATTTGGCCATGGTCAACTCAGATCTTGGAATCACAAATCTTCATGTACCTTCCGATGTGATCATTGATGCATCTATGCCAGCTATGATCAGAAATTCTGGAAAGATGTGGGACAAGAATGGTGAAGTCAAAGACACAAAAGCTATTATTCCTGATAGTAGTTATGCACCCATGTACCAAGTTGTTATTGACTTCTGCAAACAGAATGGCGCATTCGATCCAACAACAATGGGTACGGTTCCAAATGTGGGTCTAATGGCTCAGAAAGCAGAGGAGTATGGTTCTCATGACAAAACCTTTGAAATAACCGCTGATGGTCTTGTTCAAGTAGTCGACGATAACGATCAGGTATTGATGGAGCATAGTGTTGAGCAAGGTGATATTTGGCGTATGTGTCAAGTAAAAGATCTCCCTATTCAAGATTGGGTGAAGTTAGCTGTTAAACGTGCTCGTGCAACTGGCTCTCCTGCTGTCTTCTGGTTAAATGAAAATCGTGCACATGATAATGAATTGATCAAAAAAGTAAACCTATATCTTAAAGATCACGACACGTCAGGTTTAGACTTACACATAATGTCCCCAGTGGATGCAATGCAGTTCTCTCTAGAGCGTATGAAAGATGGAAAAGATACGATATCTGTCACCGGAAATGTCTTGAGAGATTATAACACGGATCTATTCCCTATCCTTGAAGTAGGAACATCTGCTAAGATGTTATCGATCGTACCATTAATGAATGGTGGTGGATTATTTGAAACAGGTGCAGGAGGTTCAGCGCCTAAGCACGTTCAACAGTTGATAGCTGAAAACCATCTTCGTTGGGATTCTTTAGGTGAATTTATGGCATTGGTCGTATCTCTAGAGCATTTATCTGAACGATTCAATAACCAACGTGCAGCTATTTTAGCTACTACATTGGAAAATGCAATCACTCAACTGCTTTTAACTCGTAAATCTCCCTCTAGAAAAGTGAATGAAATTGATAACAGAGGTTCTCATTTTTATTTAGCTTTATATTGGGCTAAAGAGTTAGCTGATCAGAATTCAGATTCAGATCTTAAGAGCTTATTTTCTAGAGTTTCTCAAGAACTTAAAGATAGTGAAGCTGCTATTACAAAAGAGTTGATAGACATCCAAGGTCAGCCAGTGAATATTGGTGGCTACTATTTACCTGATGCCACATTGTCTAAAAAGGTAATGCGACCAAGTGAAACGTTGAACAATATCATATCTGCTATTACACAGACAACTGTGTAAATAGTACAAATTTTAAAAAAAAACGCTTATGGCGTCTTTTTTTAATAATCTAACAATGCTTTTTGGATAACAGAGGCTGATACCGATACATCATATTCAGGTGCAGAAATATCATTGATAGTGGCTATACGTATCTGTCCATCACTATTTTTTTTATCCTGATACATCAGATCAACTATAGAAGCGACCCAAGAACTTTCGATTAAAATAGGTGTATAAATCAACGATAAACCTTCTTTGATCGCAACATATGATTCACGATTCATTAATCCTACTAAATAGGCGATATAACTCTCGATCATCATTCCGTATGCCACAGCAAATCCATGAGGCACAGGTTCATTTTTTTCCAATAGGAAGCTTTCGATAGCATGACCTACGGTGTGCCCAAAATTCAAAATTTTTCTAGCACCTTTTTCAAAAGGATCAGATTGTACAATCTCCCTTTTTATAGAAATAGAGTGCTGTATATATTCAACTGGAACCTGTTGTTGATTAATATCTATGTTTAGGAGATCCATCCAATGTGTCCGGTCAGCGATCAAGGCATGTTTTAACATTTCTGCAAAGCCACTCAATAATTCTATCTTAGGTAAAGTTTTGAGGAAAATAGCATCAATAAAGACAGCAAGTGGTTCATTAAAGACACCGATAACGTTTTTATAAAATTGGTGATCAACACCTAATTTTCCACCTACTGATGCGTCAACTTGAGAAAGTAATGTTGTCGGTATCTGAATAAATTTGATTCCTCTCTTATAGATTGAAGCAGCGAATCCCCCCATGTCTCCAATTACTCCCCCGCCGAGATTGATCAAAACAGCATTTCTATCAGCTTGAAACAACAATAATTGTTCAATAATGAATAAGGTTGTATCGATAGTTTTATTTGTTTCGCCAGACTCAATTTCAATGATTTGATACTCAAATGATATCCACCCATCGAAAATGGGTAAGCAAAACTTTTTTGTATTCTGATCAACTAATACATAAAGAGAAGATGGACTCTGTTGGGCAAGTACATCATGGAGTTTATCTGCGATATGATCAAAATGGATAGAATAATTCATTTACAAGGCTTGACCTTCAGTTATCGTTGGATATTGCTCCAATAAAATGTGAAGCGACGACTCAATCTCGTTCAATGATCTATATAATTGCTCGTAGGATTCAATCACAAAATATTGGGGTTGAAAGGTATCCTTAATGTAAGGTGTTTTAAACACCGTCATTACATCGTAAGGTATTCTAATTACATCATCCTTTAAACAATAGATGGATTCACCTGGCGAAGAAAGAATGCCAGCACCATAAATTTTGATCCGACCAGCTTCTTTGATCAAACCAAATTCAATGGTATACCAATATATACGTGCCATCAATTCAATAGCATTAGGATTGTCGATATGCTGAAGTGCGATCCGGCTAATTCC
>CAXQBA010000476.1:0-2268 GCA_964221885.1 Luminiphilus sp.
CTGTTATTCAAGATGGGGTTATTGATGATCAATATTACCAACTTAATCTGCAAGACTTACAGACCGGTGTGTATATTTTATTCACTGGGACAGAGACTGGTAGACAGATACATAAACTAATTAAGCAATAATAAAGCTGATGTTTATATAGCGGTATTCAATCGGATACCGCTTTTTTTTGCTTACTACATTCTTTTAAGCCATTCTTGTGAGGATTGAAATGGACTATCTTCATTCCCCCATTTATCCAATAATTGGCTTAGTTCTAAATTGTAAGGTTTGTAAAATGAAAGTAGTAATTTCTGATCATCTTCACTTATTGCATGAAATGTATTGTTACTTCTATTTGATGCCAGTAATTTTGAACCAAAAAATGAAAAAACGGAGTACGGGATGATGGTTTTTACTAAACGTTTAATAGGATTGTTTTCGTCTCTAAGTTTATGTAACAGGCTTCCATATAGTTTTGATCTAGGTTGGTAAGTTGGGTTATGTATAGAATGCTCAATTTCGTATTCTGGAAGATCTAGCCAATTAAAAAGAAGGTTGCAAACTTTCTGTGGGTCCCTTTTTAGATCTTCAAAAAAAAGGAGTTGTACTTGCTCAACTGAAAAGTATTTTAGAATCGTATTAATTTGTTGTGCATACATGCCGTGTTTAATAAAGTGACGAAACATGATATCATCATACTTTTTTTTATGGATGATCTCTCTCAATTCCGAGAAGGAACGAGTCATCCAACCATCTTTAACGGCCATATTATAAGCTGAATATGCTCGGCTGACAGGTTCTCGCATTAAGAAAACAATCTTAATATCGCTGTTGTGTTCTCTCAAACGAGGCATTGATTCCTCTTGCAAACTGATGGTCACATTTTTTGCTATAAAATAGTCTCCATTTGTATCCTCAAAATGATTTTTAATAGCCTGATTATATCCTTTCTTATATTCTGAAGGATCAGAGAAAAAACTGAATTCTACGGTTGAGTGTCCAGAAACCTTCGGATGAGATTTAAGGTAGTTATTAAGAGAGGTAGTGCCTGCTTTTTGTGCACCAACAATGATAAGGTCAAGTTTCTTCAAGATAATTGGATTGTCATTGATGTAAAGCTAGTAAAATATTCCTGTTAAAGATAGGTTCCTTTTCGCCAAATATATTCAAGCGGTCCCTGTTTGTAACGCTGCAGGATAATCGGTGAAATGATTAACAATATTGACCAAATTAATAGAATGATACCCCAGTTTTGAAGCCGATCGAATGTGGCGAATAAACCTAGACCGTGACCATAAAAAATGAATGTACAAATTACAGAACTTAAAATATAGTTGGTAAATGCCATTCGGCCGATTGCTTTTAAGCGTTGTCTGAATGATGTAAAGATGGATGTTTTTGACCAGAAAATGATAAGATGTATGTAGCCTAAGGCCACAAAGAGTGAAGCGGTGTAGTTTATCGGGTGTCCAACATTCATCACCCATATCCCATTCCAATGGTTTTGGTAGGATTGATACAAAGCAAAAGCTGAAAAGCTAACTCCCAATACAAGATATACAATAGAAAATCGCAGATAAAATGATTTGTCTTTGTGACCACTTAAAATACCAGACTTATAAAGTACCATGCCGAGTAGCATCATTGATAAGATTCGCCACATCTGTTCCATTAGAAATAGGACAGTTTGTGCTTGAATAGCCCCATCGATTCGAGGTTCCATTTGCTCGAGGTACGAACCACGATAAGCATGGATCTCGGATTGTATTTCATTTAGGCTTGGTGTCCAGAACGAGTAGATTTCCTGTAGCTCATTCATGGGGACATATTGATAGGTTAGAATAGAAAAGATTATGGGTACACTAAATAGTAAGCTACTCGTGATCAGTAAGGATGGTATTTTCCATTTACGAACCCAGAAAACGAGCATTCCACATAATGAATACATAACTAGAATATCGCCCATCCAGATCAGATAGGCATGCATGAAACCAAAGCATAAAAGTAAGACCATCCGACGATAGTGAAACCGGGCAATGGGTAATTCTTTTTGTTGGAGCTTATCGGTAAAGAGAATCAGACCTGCACCAAATAACATCGAGAATATGCTCATGAAACGCATTTCTGCAAAGAGATAGCTAAAGCCATGCAACATTCCATTATATCCTTCAATGCCTGCACCTAAGGTAGGATTGACATAGCCCATACCAATATTTGAAAAGGAAATAATATTCATGATCAAAATACCGAGGAGCGCAATGCCCCGAATAAGATCTA
>CAXQBA010000477.1:0-2067 GCA_964221885.1 Luminiphilus sp.
CTATTATGAAATGTCCGTTATGCGAGCTGATAAATTATATGGTCAATTAAGAAAATCTGAACGAGAGTATATAGACTTTCTGAACGAGAACTCTTCAGAATCGAGAGGCTATTACAATACGCAGATAGAAACATCCTATTTGACTAATGAATTAAGCTCAGCTACGGAAGCCTACTTTATTGCACTTAGAAACCAAGAGGCAGCATTCATTGCCTATGAAAAAATAAAAAATACGAAGTCTCTGATCGTCGTGGATTCACCTTTGTTTCCACTTGATAAATATGTTCCAGATCCATTTCTTTACACAGTTATAGGAGCTTTATTGGGGGCATTCCTGACCATTTTCATTCTTTTAGGACGCTGTGTATTTTTAGACTTGATGAATGGGACATTTGAGGATTTTGGTGTAAACGAATTGAATTAATCCAGAATATTTAAGAAATGGATGTAATTGAAGAGCAGCTTTTAGGTTATTGGACAAACCTCACACAGGTCATTCATCCAGTAAATTTGACTGTAGATATTATTACTTGCACGATACTATCTCTGTTAGTGGCAAAGTTCTACGTCAAATATGGAAATGCACTTTCAAATCGTAAGAAATTCTCTCAGAACTTTGTACCTCTGGCATTAACTACAATGGCCATCATGATTATTGTAAAGCCATCCATCGCCTTGTCATTAGGATTGGTCGGTGCACTCTCTATTGTCCGGTTTCGAGCTGCTATTAAAGATCCTGAGGAACTAACCTATTTATTTCTGATCATTGGGATTGGATTGGCAACTGGCGCTGATCAACCGTTGATCGCCATTATTATAATCGTGTTTGTTTTACTATTCTTAACCACCTCCAAATTTTTTAGTCGTGAGAAAGTGTTTAGAGAATCCGGGCGTTCATATATCAATATACAGATAGATAGTATTGATTTAGAACAGATTGAGAAAATAGCAAAATCCTGCTTTAGTGAATTGGAATTGCGACGTGTATCCTTTCAGGGAGAAACGATGGACATTAGTTTTATGTGTAAGGGGCCTAATGCTCAATCTGTTGGTTCATTTCGAAAGCAACTTAGCAGTATTTCTGCAATGGCAACATTTACAGTGGTCGATCAACCGGATTTGATCGTCTGATGCGTTATGAACGAAAATATAGAATAGAAGATCTTTCTATAGATGCCGTCAAACAGATGGTGCGACATCATCCAGCTGTTTTTGAGGAGATATACCCGATACGTAAGATCAACAATATATATTTTGATACGCCTGGTCTAACTACATACAAGGATAATGTGATGGGGATTGCCAACCGAAAAAAAATACGTGTTCGTTGGTATGGTTATCTTACAGAGCGCATTATTGATCCGAAATTAGAGATAAAAATGCGATTCAATGAGGTCGGTGTAAAACAGACGTATTCAGTTGCTGATTTTGAATTAGATGATTTGACCAGTCTTACTAAGGAGGTGAATTTATTGGCAAATGAAACATCTCTATCACCCATTCTGATCAATTCATATCACCGTTCATATTGGGGGACTAAAGACAAAAAATATCGTTTGACCATTGACTGGCAAATGGCATTTACATCGATCTATGATAAAGTCCAATTTACAGCCAATGAGATGTTTGATCGAGACACTGTCATTTTAGAGCTTAAATATGACAGGGAGCTAGAGTTAGAGGCTGATTTTATTGCACAATTCATTCCATATCGTCGTACGAAGAATTCAAAGTATGTGAATGGGGTACAACTTTGTTTAGGTCAATAATGTTTATCCAAGTAAGACCTATTTTTTTATATGTTACCGTTTGAACTCGTCGAATTTCCTGATCCATCTGCTTCTGACAAAAGAGGACTGGTATGTATTGGTGGAGATTTGCGGATAAATACATTAATTAGCGCCTACAGTGTAGGGATTTTCCCATGGTTTAATCCTGATGAACCTATTTTATGGTGGTGTCCTGATCCTAGATTTGTACTTTTCCCTAAGGAGATAAAGATCAGCAAATCTTTACGAAAAGAATTGAAAAAGAAGGAACTATCCGTGACTTTTGATACCTGTTTTG
>CAXQBA010000478.1:0-2326 GCA_964221885.1 Luminiphilus sp.
GTTCAATCAAAAACAACATCAACTTATCCATGTATCTGGTACTTTTTAATAAAAAAATGATTGATTACGTAATTTATCATGAACTGGCCCATGTAACACATAAAAATCACAGCCAATTATTTTGGAACCATCTTCAGGAACTATGTACCAATGCGATGGAACTTGACCGGCAATTAACTAAACTGAATGTCCCCTATCAACTCTATATGTACTAAGCAAGCGCTTTTTCAAGGTCTAATAATAGATCCTCTATATCTTCTACGCCCACACTAAGTCTAATTAATGAATCTGTTAATCCCACAGATAATCGTTGTTCTCTGGGTATCGATACATGCGTCATACTTGCTGGATGACCAATAAGTGATTCTACACCACCCAACGACTCTGCACAAGTAAAATAGTGTGTTTTTTCCAATACACGAGCAGCAGCATCAAATGTATCTTCTTTTAGATTGAAAGAGACCATCCCTCCAAAATCATGCATTTGCGCAGCAGCAATTTTGTGACCAGGATGATCTTCAAAACCAGGATAATATACATGACCTACCTTAGGATGATTCTTCAGAAAAGAGGCGATCTTTCGGGCATTATCGCATGAACGTTGAACGCGAAGATGTAATGTCTTTATTCCTCTTAATAAAAGGAAGCAATCTTGTGGTGCTGGAACTGCTCCTGCCGCATTTTGAATAAATAATAATTCATCTGCATCTTTCTGTTCTTTGCAAATAACAGCTCCATGAACTAAATCAGAGTGCCCCCCTAGATACTTTGTTGCTGAGTGAACGACCATATCTGCTCCAAGATCTAATGGGTTTTGAAGATATGGAGATGCAAATGTGTTATCTACACATACTTTTATTCCATGTTGTTTAGCATAGTCACAGACCGCCTTAATATCAATAATATTCAACATGGGATTCGTAGGTGTTTCTACCCATATTAATTTGGTATTTTTATTTCTATGAGATTCGATAGTATCTAATGAATCCATTCCTACAAAATGGGACTTAACACCAAAACGACCGAAGATCTTTGTGAATAACCTGAATGTTCCTCCATACAAATCATTAGTAGAAATAATTTCGTCACCCGAATTCAATGTCTGTAAAATAGCATTTGTTGCTGCTAGACCACTTGAAAAGCAGACAGCTACAGCTCCATTTTCCAAAGCAGCTAAATTTGCTTCTAAAGCAGAACGGGTTGGATTTTGTGTCCTAGCGTATTCGTAGCCTTTGTGTTTACCAGGGGATTCCTGTGCATATGTTGATGTCTGATATATAGGTGTCATAACCGAACCTGTTAGTGGGTCAGGTTCTAGTCCAGCATGAATCACTTTTGTTCCGATTTTCATTTTTATTCGTTCTGAAATAATTCGACTATGAATCCATTTCTCATTCTTGGCTCAATCCAAGTAGATTTGGGTGGCAATGTATCTCTTTCATCAGATATCTTCATAAGGTCTTCTAATGCTACAGGATAAAGATTGAAGGCTACTTCGGCCCTTCCTTCTTTTATTCTTCGTTCTAAACTGAACGCTCCTTTGGGGCCCTCTACGTATTTAATGTCTGGCTCCGTTCGAATATCTTTAATATTCAGAATTCCGCTTAGTACCTTTTCATTTAAGATATGTACATCCAATGAATGTGATGTTTTACAATGTTCATCAGGTATATATTGCTTCCTTAGACTTAATTTATACCAATGATCCCTAATAAACATACCCAATTGATGTTTCATAATCGGATTCACGGGGCGTTTTGATAACTTCACTGTGTAAAAAGCTTCAATCTCTTTGATGAATTTCTCAGGTGGCATACCCTTCAAATTCACGATAGCACGGTTGTAGTTATGTATTTCAATTTCAGATGCTGGAAAAAAAGCAACTAAAACAGATTCGTAGGGATTGTCATCAATCAACCCATTATCAAGAGATTCCTTGTAAAGTAGTTCAGCTGTTTTAGCTCGATGATGCCCATCACAGATATAACTTTTAGCCACCTTCTTATCAAATACCTTTTTAAGTACATTCAAACGGTATTCATCATCGATCTTCCAAAATAAATGTTCTTCGTCCATAAAATTTATAGAGAAAAAAGGCTGATTTGAAGCGGTAACCCGATTGATCATGGCATCAATATCTAATACATTTTCATACGTTAGGAGTATCGGCTTGATCATGGCCCCTCGTTCTTTTAGGAGATTGATCATTTTGATCTCTTTCGCAGCAATCGTATTTTCATGTTTTTTGATCCGACCTTTGATGTAGTCAAGTACACTCGTATTAGCTAAAATACCTGTGTGTGAACGATTGGATGTTTTAATTCGG
>CAXQBA010000479.1:0-7056 GCA_964221885.1 Luminiphilus sp.
GTTCAGACGTGTGCTCTTCCGATCTAGCATATAGTGAGTATGACGTTGCTCATAACTTCAATGATAAGGGAACAAAACTTACATTTTTAGCGGGTCTTCGAGTTGACTATAACCAAGGATTGAATTATGCGAACTGGTATGTAGTTCCCAGAACTAATGTAACATTTAATGTTAATGAAAACCTCATTTTCAGAGCTTCAGCAGGAAGAGGTGTTCGAAATCCGAATGCCTTGATTGAAAACATACGTTACATGCCAAGTAATCGAACCTTTATATTTGAAGAGAATATACGTCCAGAAGATGCTTGGAATGTAGGGCTTAACGCAACATGGAATTTCAAAATAAAACCAGGCATAGAAGGAAATATATCCTTAGATGGGTATCGGACTCAGTTATTGAATCAATTCAACACAGATGTAGATGCAGCTAGTGATGAATTAAGACTATATAATCTTTCAGGGACTTCATATGCCAATAGTTTTTTGGTTAGCTACACACAGGACATTGTAAAAGGACTTGAATTACGACTTGCCTATAAATACAATGATGTTCAGATGCAATTCAGAAACGAAATGAATATTGTACCCCTAATGCCTAGACATAGAGGACTTATACATTTGAACTTCACTACGAATAACAAAGAATGGGAATTTAATGTGACATCAAATATTATCGGCCCTACACGTTTTCCTACTTTAGATGCCACAACTTTTTCACAACTACCTGAATACCGATCCGATGAATTCTCTCCTACTTTTATGCTTCTCAATGCGCATATCATGAAAAAATTTAAAGGTGGATGGGAAGTCTATATCGGTGGTGAAAACCTAACGAATTATCGTCAACCCTACCCGATCATTGGATACGAAGATCCATTTGAATCGAATCCAAGTGCACTAACCTTTGATGCCTCATCCGTATTTGCACCTATAATCGGCATGACGGTTTATGCAGGTGTAAAGTATACCTTTAAAGGAGATTCTAAATTCACCCCCATAGAAGGTTGTATTGAAGATAAACTCAGTGGCATGACCCATTTAGATTCACCTGTAAATATGAATGAACCTCAATTGCAATCAAGCCAAGAAAAAGTTCAGATTGAAACTAGTTCTAAATGTGGCATGTGTAAAACAGCTATTGAGAAAAAACTAAACAGTTTAAAGGGTATTATTTATGCAAATTTAGATTTAGCAAAAAATACAATTGATGTCATTTTTGAGAAGGATGTGATTCAAATCGAAGCCATCTATCAAGCTATCGTAGCTCTTGGATATGATGCTAATGGTAAGAAGGCTAATCAAAAAGCTTATCAACAACTACCCGCTTGTTGCAAATAACTCTCTTGAAATGCCAACAAAAAAAGGGCGATCAATTTTGATCGCCCTTCTTATATAAATCGCAAAAGATTATTTGCACTTGCTTAATTCAACTTCGTCAAAGCTATCTACTTTAGTGAAGTCTCTTAGACGTACAATGTATAAGTTTCGTTTCTCTTTGTAAATGAGATCAGACAATTTGGCTTCTTGATACATTGGCTTCTTCTTAGTTGAATTTTTGATGTATACAACGATATCAGAAGCGTTATCAAATTCAGTAAGGCTGTACTCTTTAGGACGAACTTTACCTTTCACATTTGCATTTCCTGCCATGTATACATAATTGTTCGTTGTGTTACCAATGTAAACAGAAGAATTTTTCAATAAACGAGTTTTTAACATCGCTTTTTCCTCTAATTTAGGTTTGTCTTTATCAGACCACTCACACAATTTGTAATATCCTGTTGCAGGTACATCAAATACAAGGTAATCACAATTTACCTCACCTAAGCAAGTTGTCGGGCTGATTGTCTCATTACCCCAAACCTGATAGTCTTTTTTATCCTTTTTATCACCTACTAAGATGACAGGTTCTTTCATACCATCAGCATCTGACTTCTTAACATAAAGACGTGTTGTATTTGTACGTTCTGCTAATTCATCAGATTTAACAAGGATATTTTTCTTAGCGTTAACAACATTATGACGAGATGGGAACCACATATCAGTTGTC
The DNA here is from genome assembly GCA_964221885.1 of Luminiphilus sp. GTDB lineage: Bacteria > Bacteroidota > Bacteroidia > Chitinophagales > Saprospiraceae > Aureispira. Next base: position 2,050 of record CAXQBA010000479.1, read on the forward strand.
ACTGAGTATTTAAAGTGCTCACATACATCAAGATCTTCGTCCATGTTGTCATCATCCATAACAGTTACTCCAGACATGTTTGAGAATGTTCCTTTAGCAAATTTAGCAACCGTTTTCGCATCGCTGTAACGAACATCTGCATCCGTCATGCTTGGTAATTCCTCACCACTGAAAGGATCTGGATTACAATCGTCATCACATTTACGTTGCACAGCACATGCACAGTATCCGTTCAACATCCAATCGAAATCGTATGTATTGCAATCTGCACCAGCTGAAAGAGCACAAGGCTTACCTGTATTTCTCCAAACAATTTCGCCATCTGAATTCTCTTCACCTGTGTAAAGTGTGTAACCATCTTTGTGATCATTTACTAATGGTAATTTGATCTTTACATTTTTATTTGGCTCTAATGTTTGACCATCGAACATCGCTCCAAAATAAACAACTGAGTTGAAGTATAACTTACGACCCTGGTTGTCCATGATGCTTAATTTCTTTGCACTCATGTCAGATGCTGTAGAATACGTCATCAAGCTGAAGCTGATTTTTTTATTCTTATTCGGCTGATAAGTTTTCTTTTCAACAAAAACCTCAGCACAATTTTTAGTGATTGTGGTGTCTTTGTCATCATCCTCTAAATAGAAAAGAACATGTACACGTCTGTTTGCATCGCGCTCATCATATTTCAATTCTTTCTCACCGTAATACGTCAATTCGCATTTTTCAGCGTAATCGCCAAGCGTCTTAATATATTCGAATGCTGACTCAGCTCTTTTCTGAGAAAGGCTCATGTTGTAATTGTTGGTACCAAGATCACAAGTGTGTCCTGCAACAACCATTTTGATTAATCTTTCTTTGTACTTTACAAAAGCTGAATCAATTGCTGTTTTACTTTCATCTTTCAACGTTGCACGATCAAGCGCAAAAAATACTTCGAGGCTGTCTTTAATGGCGTCCTCTTGGGCATGTGTGAAGTTTGTGAATAACAAAGTAATGAAACAGCCTAGTAGTAACTTCTTCATTTCAGTGAATTTAAAATTTTAAAAAATTGTCAATTAATTGTTATTAAAACGAGTGTTTAAGGGATGTTGAAGCATCATTGTTATAAAATACCCAACATCACAAATGTATATATTTTTTTGAGTTTTTATGGATTTTTACCATTTATTTATTGCTGACCTACGTGGATTTCATTAAAAGCTCAAATTCAGATTTAATGCAGGCATAATCGGCAATTGATTGATACGTTCATATTCGACTCTATCAAAGTAGAAGATATTTTCTCGATTGTAGACATTTGTGACAGATGCTGCGACAGATAACTTCATGTGATTAATAAGATCAATGGTATACTTTATAGATAGGTCCAAGCGATGATAATACGGTAAACGACCTAGGTTTATCTGTTCTTCATAGATCACCCCAAGTTGTGTTGCAGGTGTATTGTTATCGGTCAAGTAATCCGTTGAAATACCAGCCAAAAAAGTCTGATTTGCATAGAACCCTTGAGTTCTGGTGAATGGAAACCCGGAGCCCAGATTCCAACGCACAGATACTTCAAATGGATAATCTGTCTGATCTTTGATCTTATCATTTGTCTTAGGTTTTGAAAAACGGAACTGATATGCAGCAACGAAATTGACATTGTGACGACGATCGAAATGAGCAAAGTAATTTTGAACACCATCATCACGAGTCACATAACCTAAAGAATATGCGATATACAGATACAATTGTTTGTTATCGAATGTACCTGAAAAGTCCAAGCCATATGCGTGACCATTTTCAGACAAGAAATTTTTACCTACATCATCAAAAGTTCGGTTTCGATTCAGCCCAACAATCTGAGGAAACCATTTGTAGTAGGGTTCTAAATTGAACGTTATGAACCTGCCAATATTCGCTTCAAATCCAGCAATAGCATGGACTGAGGTTTGTAAACGCGTTGATGTTTTTACATAATTTCCATCTTCAATGCTGAAAACACCATCATTGGGACCTCCTAGATAACCTACGAATAGATTGACAATATCTCGTTCATCAACTGATGAAATGAGATTCTGTGAATACATACCACCTGCTGCTTTGAATCGTAGCCAATCAGTTATATTCCACTTCAAACCCAATCGTGGTTCGATCCGAACCTCTCCAAGTGATGCATAGGCTTGCAAACGAACACTAGGCTCAATAACAACCGTACCGAAACGTCCCTTAAAATGTGCAAACAACCCTGCCTCAACGTTAGATTGCGGACTGTCGCCCCCCTGTGTAATATTGACATCATTGGTTGTAGAATATTCAAATTCAGTAGTCATACTATTCACCTCTACACCAAAGTTGAAAACACGTGATTTTGGCAAATAATAAGAGAAATTGATATTGCCGTTGAATGAGCCAACATCACTACGGCGTACCTTACTGGCATTCCCATCTTCTAAGAATGAGGAACCATAGGTGGAGTAAGCAATGGCACCATCCATCACAAATTTAGCTGCACCTGGTAAAACTTTGAAATCTATACCTCCACCCGCAGCAGACCAATCATACGAAGCCAATCCTTGAAAACGCACTTGATCTGAATGATAAAAGCCAAAAGCTGCTAATTTTGAACCATTGGATGCATTGTATGATAATTTTATGTGTCCATCAGTAAAATTGTACGGTAGAACACCCATTTCATTAGCATATCCATAGAGAAAAGGTGACGTTTCATTCAGATAAGAATGCTTGACTGTCATTAGGAAGGATAAACTTGAACCGTTCTCTTCGCTCAATTTAATGATAGGCGCCTCGAATATCCCTTTTGAAACAAACGGATTGGTATTGATCATACCTGCGAAACGAGTCTTATTTCCATCTCGGGTTTTGATATCGATAACAGCTGACGACCTTCCTCCATACTTTGCGCTGAATCCACCTGTATAAACATCAGCCGTGCGAATAATATCTGTTTCAAATACGGAGAAGAAACCAATCGAGTGAAATGCATTGAATAGTGACATACCATCCAAAAGTATCTTATTTTGCACAGGAGCTCCACCGCGAATGTAGATCTGACCCCCTTGGTCACCCGTAGAGATGACACCAGGTAAAACCTGAAGATATTGGGCAAAATCAGCCTCACCACCAGCAGCTGGAATACGTTTGATATCCTTAGGTGTGATGCGAACAACAGACACACGTACATCGTTTCTAGCTGCCTCTTGCTCTGCCGAAACATTGACCATTTGAATATCTTCTGAAGATTCCTCTAATAGAATATTCTGAGATTGCATATTACGATTAATCGTAATGGCAAATCCAACAGAGTCATATCCTAAATACCGACAAACTAAAAGGTAATCACCTGGCTCAACACCAGCAATATTGTAAAAACCATCGATGTCTGTAACAGCTCCAAATGTAGTACCTTCCAAATTGATCGTTGCACCAATTATAGGATCACCAGAATTCTTGTCATAAACCGCACCGCGGATACCTCCTTTTTGAGCCAGAATAACGGCTCCATGGAATAGAATACTTAAAAATAATATAGCCTTGTGTAACGTCATTTCTTTGTTTTATTTGCTAAATAGTTTTATCAGCAAGTATATGTATGCTAAATGGTCTGCGAATTTACTTTTTTTTAGCTTTAATCGAATACATAAGTGGTAGTAAATTTTCAAATCCTTCCATATACCACTGACCTTTAACGTTTTGTTCCATGTTTGGAAAGCATCCATAGTGACAAAATGGAAATTCATGTATGAATAACACCTCTAGACCCACTTTTGTTAACACATTATAAACATCAGAAATTGGATGATTCCATGTATAATTTTCCAACTGAACCGATCTATTTACATCTGCATATGAATTGGACATCCAATCTTTGTCAGGTGATCCTGAATTGAAATAGGTGTATTGCGGTCTTAGATTTCCTGATTCGAACTCAAGCATCATCAATGCAGGATGAAACTCTACCATGTAGAAAACACCCCCTTTTTTTAAAGAACGGTAAATCATTTTGGCCCATCCCTCAAGATCATGTAACCAACATAAGACTCCATATGATGTGAAAATCATGTCAAATAAATAACTTGTGTTAAATTGCAGTACGTTGGATTGTTGAAATTGAACATCTACATTACATTGAAAAGCCAACTCTTGAGCAGTTTTAACAGCAAGATCTGAAAAATCGATACCTAAAACATATGCCGCTCCATCTCTTTTAAATGATATGGTATCCATACCAAAATGACATTGAAGGTGGAGTATATCTAATCCTTTGATAGATCCAAGCTCTCTTAACTCTGTGGCATTTAGCGAACTTTCCCCTGCTTCGAATTCTTTTAAACCATAAAAGTCTGTTTCTGGGTGAATAGCTGCCAGTTTATCCCAAAGTAGTTTATTGGTATGATAATAGCTTCTTATTTTAGCATCCATATTTTTATCATTGGTACACTAATTTAGTATATTTCGTGGGTTAAATTGACTTCTTTTATGCGAATCAAACGACTTCTGTTTTCCATATGTGATACAAATGAGCTATTTCGAGTGAATGCTTGTCTTTTCCCTTGTATCGTTTTGTGTATTCTGACCATGAGCTCTTGTCTCGCATCAAAGAAAAACTCAGGCATACAGAAAGTCACAGGAAGTACATCAGGAACTATTGTAGAAACTACACCAACTACTATTCAACAAGACACGCTCATATGGCGTGACACGCTTAAATCAGGACAAAATGAGATGGTGATCATTTGCTTTACCAAGATAGGAAGTTCCATAAAAGCAGACACCGTTGATTACATTCAGATCGTACCAACAACTGATTACGCAAGTCTACAGATCGATTCAAGCTATATACACAAACGAAGATATCGCATCGCAGTGATCTTACCTTTTATGAGTCGTTCGTTCACTCCAAGTCCGACCAAAGAGATTCCAGCAAGTTCCTTGAAAGCCGTTGAATTGTATGAAGGTATTTCCATGGCCATTGACTCGTTGCAATATAAACTCTCTATG
>CAXQBA010000480.1:0-3857 GCA_964221885.1 Luminiphilus sp.
CAGATCCATGGGCTGACATCGCTGTACGCTACCCTCAAGAAAGCCAGCATAAAGGTGAGGTGAAAAACCTTACACCATATGGTGTTTTCATCGAGTTGGAAGAAGGTATCGGTGGTATGGTTCATATTTCTGATCTTTCTTGGACCAAGCGTTTTGCTCATCCGGCTGAATATACAAAAGTTGGTGACGAGCTTGACGTGATCATTCTTGATATTGATTCTGAAAGCAGAAAACTTTCATTGGGTCACAAGCAATTGGAAGAGAATCCTTGGAACACATTCGCTGATGTATTCCCTGAAGGTTCCGTTCATGAAGCAACAATCATTCGTAAAGATGACCGTGGTGCTATCGTTCAATTACCATATGGCCTTGAAGCGTATGCCCCGATCCGTCATATCAAAAAAGAGGATGGTACATTAGGAGAAGCTGACGAAACGCTTATGTTCAAAGTGATTGAATTCAACCGTGACGACAAGCGTATTTTAGTATCTCATACGCGTTTCCACTCTGATGCTCAAAAAGATGCAGATAATGCTGAGAAGAGTAGAAAGAGAATGGAAAGAGTTCAAGCTAAGAGTGAGTTGATCAAGCAAAATTCTAAAGTTGAGAAGTCAACATTAGGTGACTTGAGTGCTTTCTCAGAACTTAAAAAGCAAATTGAAGACTCCGATACGGAAGAGTAGGAGATTATTCAATGTGAATAAATTTAAAACCGACAACGTTGTTTGTCGGTTTTTTTTATGCCAATAAGATCAAAAATAATTGTTTGGGGCCATGAGCACCATCGACTAACGTTTTTTCAATGTCAGCCGTTTTAGAGTGGCCAGATATGATACAACTCATGGAGCCATTGATATACTTTAATACTTGATGTATATGAGATACGATCTGGGTGTTCTTAGCAATGACGATGTGGTTTTGACAACTTACAGAGGCTAGCCTTGATTGATCTGGTCCACATTCTATTACAATACTACCCGTTGAAGCAATTAATCCTGAGCAGGCTGTAATGCTAAAGTCAGGATCATAGCCTAAATCGTCAAAAGATCCCAACGGAAGGTCCTGCCAAGTAAACTCTTTGGATGAAATACCTTTATGCCAAGAATGGGATTCTATCAGTTCTTTAATAGTAGCTTCGATATGATTAACGGAACAGTTAATAAGTTGCCCACCAAGTTCTTTGTATTTTTCTACGAAAGCCGCTTTTAGTTCTGCTATATTGCCAGTAGAATGGTTGTTAGGTTCGGATACCTTTAGTTGGTATGAACGACTAGGCTGAAGTTGACGGAGTATGAACTGACGAGAGGACATGATCATAAAACTAAAAAAAAAGGAGGCTATTAAGCCTCCTTTTTCATTTTATTCAGTTTGATCTTCTTCGATAGTAGCACTATCAGCATCAGGCAAGGTATCAACTCCGTTGTTGTCTCCTTTGGCTTTCTCACCATCGATCTCGTTAGGAACGTCATCAAATGGTCGTTGACCGATCAAACGCTCAACATCATCTTTGAGAAGTACCTCATTATTTAAAAGCTCAGTCGCAAGTAGCTCAAGCTCTTTTCTCTTTTCTCGTAACAGGGATAAAGCGCGCTGGTATTGTTGATTGATTAAATTTCTAATTTCCTCATCAATCAATCGAGCAGTTTCGTCTGAGAAAGGTTTATCGAATTGATTGTTTTTAGTCATCTCATAATAAGAGACATTCCCCACTTTCTCATTCATACCGTAGATGGCTACAATACTATACGCGATCTGTGTTACTTTGTCCAAGTCATTTTGAGCACCTGTAGAAATTTTATTAAAAATGATCTCCTCAGCAGCTCTACCTGCTAACAATCCACAGATCTGATCCAATAGATGTTCTTTAGGAACAATATTTTTTTCCTTAGGTAGATATTGTGCATATCCTAGAGCTGTTAGGCCTCTTGGTACGATAGTTACCTTAACAAGTGGATGTGCATATTCTAAGAACCATCCACTGATAGCGTGTCCAGCTTCATGATAAGCGATCACACGTTTTTCTTCAGGAGATATCAGCTTATTTTTCTTCTCCAAACCACCGATCACACGATCAATAGCCGAGTTGAAATCGACCATTGTCACACTTTGTCTGTCTTTTCTTGCAGCGATCAAAGCAGCTTCATTGCATATATTTGCTAACTCTGCTCCAGCAAAACCTGGTGTTTGCATGGCTAATTTTTTAGCATCTACATCATCAGCGATCTTGATCGGTTTAAGGTGCACTTTAAAGATCTGCTCACGACCTAATATATCAGGTTTGCCTATTCCTATCTGGCGGTCGAATCGACCGGGACGTAAAAGTGCAGAATCTAAAATATCGGGACGGTTGGTAGCTGCCATGAGGATAACGCCTTTTTCTGTACTAAATCCATCCATTTCAACTAAAAGCTGATTCAATGTGTTTTCACGCTCATCATTTCCCTGAAATGAATTACGCCCACGAGCACGCCCGATCGCATCGATCTCATCTATGAAAATGATACACGGTGCCTTTTCTCTTGCCTGACGGAAAAGGTCACGTACTCTAGACGCTCCTACACCGACAAACATCTCAACGAAGTCAGATCCTGAGATGCTGAAGAACGGAACATCAGCTTCACCAGCTACAGCCTTAGCTAACAACGTTTTTCCAGTACCGGGAGGGCCAACTAATAGAACGCCTTTTGGTATTTTTCCACCAAGTGATGTGTATTTTTGAGGGTTTTTTAAGAAGTCAAAGACCTCCATAAACTCTTCTTTTGATTCATCTAAACCAGCAACTTCTGTGAATGTAACATTAACTTTAGTGTCCTTGTCGAATAGAGTAGCTTTCGAACGACCGATATTGAATATCTGACCGCCACCGCCAGCAGCTCCTCCACCAACACGACGCATGAAAAAGACCCAAAGTCCAATAAGTAATATAAATGGAAAAAGCCAACCGATCACACCCATGAATGAGCCGCGGGTATCCGTTGTGATCAGAATCTCTTTAGCGTTTGCATCATTCTCTTTGTAATAGTCGATCGAATCGTCCACTTTATCCATGAATTTTTCTAGGACAACAATTTTATGCTTGAATTGAGGGCCTTCTTGTCCTAGGAAGAATTGATTGGATGAGGAGCCTTGATTTTTATCTGCTGTTTTGGGATCTACATATATCTCTGCAAATTGATCTGGAGTCTCTCCATTGACAACAACAATCTTTGTGACCTTGCCATCTCGGATCAATCGATTCAATTTATCAGTACTGATCTCCTTGATCGTACCACTTGGATTAAATAGGTTGGCAACGATCAGCAAGAGTGCGATGCCCAGATAAATCCAATAATAATTGAATTTAGGTTTGTTGGTTTGTTTTTTATCTGACATAAACGATCTTTTTAAGATAAATGGAGTTAAGGTGATAAAAGTTCAATTTTGTGACCTTGTTAAGAAATAATTAGTAGACATTAACTAGAAAAGGAGATTACTTTTGCGTCTCCCCACAACGATTCAATGTTGTAGAATGGTCTTTTTTCAGCTGAAAAAACATGGACAATAACATCAAAATAGTCGATCAGATACCAATTGTTGGCGTTTTTTCCTTCAACATGAAATGGGTCCATTTCCATTTCTTTCCTAACGGACTTTTCAATATTTGTGATGATACCATTCATTTGAGTACTTGATGATCCGTGGCATACGATCATGTAGTCTGTGCTTGCACCGTCCAGTCCTCTGAGATCTAAAAGACAGATGTCTTTTCCTTTATTAGACTGTATGGCTTGAATGATCAAGTTATTCAGTTGCGTGGTTTTTGGTTTTATTGTCTGTGTTGTACTTCCCAATAGTCTTTTTTATTTTTTTAAATTTAC
>CAXQBA010000481.1:0-7003 GCA_964221885.1 Luminiphilus sp.
AATGCATCAAAGCGGTCTAAAACACCACCATGTCCAGGTAAAAAATGTCCTGAATCCTTTATTCCAATTGATCTTTTAAATAGAGATTCTATAAGATCTCCAAATATAGCTGAAACAGAAGAAACAACGGCCAAACCAAACCAGAAAACCATATCTTCTTCTAAACCAATTATATAAACATTTGAGAAAACATAACATAAAAGAGCTCCAACGCCCAAACAACCCGTTATTCCCCCAAAAGTTCCTTCCCAGGTTTTATTCGGTGATATCCGCTCAAATAGTTTTGTTTTACCTATGGCAGATCCTGTGAAATAAGCAAAAACATCGTTAGCCCACACTAATAAGAGAATACTCAATATGTAAAAACGGACCGACTCTATTTCTGAGAAGAATACTACATAGCTGATCGTACCAACCGGTAATCCAATATAGATCAACACCAGACAACTGTATGCAATATTTGTAAAGGGTTTGGTAGATTTTGTATATAATTCTGGTACAAACAAGCAAACAAAAGCAATTGGAATATAAAGCATAAAAAGCTGTTTATCAACCACTTGTGATAAAAAAATAAACAAAACCAATAACAGATGTAAGCCGAGATTCAGTACCAGACGGTATTGTTTCTTTGAACTGAATAATAAGTTATTGAGCTCCTTGACGGACAAGATTCCCATCAGTATATATATCAATAAACAAGTGGTGTTATTTAGAATTGTAGATGCTATCATGACAATTCCGAAAACTATTCCTGAACTAACTCGTTGACGTAGACTCATTTTTTATTTTAAAAATGTCTTTTTTGAAATGTATGAATAGATATAATAATATCCATGAAATCACCAAAAACACCATATGGTATACAATTGGCCTCTGGTCAGGACTAAATTCGATCTCACTTCCTAAAACGGATGTAATATACATATAAAAGACCTGTGTAAGGTTGAATACAATATGCAAAATGATCGGATACCATAGATTTCTACTAATATGAAAAATATAACCAAAGAAACAGCTGATCAAAAACCTTGGAATAATCCCTTCCCATTGAAAGTGCATTACTGTAAAAATTATAGATGTATACACTATAGCAAGAGCTGGATGCACCATTTTAGCTATCTTTTGTTGAATTATGCCTCTATACATACATTCTTCTCCAAAACCCGCTAAAAACCCAAATAAAAGGGTATTCAGGCCTAAAATATATACTTCCTCGCTGCCAATTAGTTTGTTTTCAAGCAACAATAAGCTCTGATCTGAGTGTACCAGAGCCATATTTACATAGTAAATCACAGAAATAGTAGGGTAGGACAACAATAAAAACAATAAAAACCAGCCAATTCTACCAATAGATGGTGAATTTCTCAATTGTAAATAACTATTAATTGGTTTTTTTAAGAAAACTCGAATAAAAACGAAAATTGCACCAATTGTACCGACAAGACTCTGAAAAATGGATGCACAAAGAAAGAATACTTTATCTTTTGTTTTATCCAAATCAAGAATCGCAGTCATACACTCATTCATTGAATGATATGGCGTCTGAAACCACTTAAATAGGGGGGTGAGGCTTATTTGAGCTATGATCATCATAAAAACCCAGACGCCTAAAAACGTTAATAAGGACAACAGATCTTGCTTATTTCTCATGCTTCATCTATTGATTCAATTATAATTTGACACGACTCCTTTATTTGTTCTTCAGAAATAATCAAAGGTGGAGCAATACGTAATGCACAATCATTAAATAAAAACCAGTCTGTAATCAATCCTTTTTTTACACACAAATGAATCACTTTCTGAACAAATTCAAATGATGAAAGATGAACAGCCATCAATAATCCTGCAGATGTTACCTTTTTAATTTTTGGGTGTTTTAAAAAGGAATGAAATAACGCTTCTTTTTCGTAAACTCGGCAAATCAAATCTGATGTTTTTAAAATTCGCAAGCTTTCCAATGCAGCTGCACAACACACTGGATGCCCACCAAATGTTGTGATATGACCTAAAATGGGGTTGTCTGACAATGTTTGCATGATTTTCTTTGATGCTACAAAAGCACCCAAAGGCATTCCTCCACCAAATGCTTTTGCCAATAACAATATATCCGGCACTACATCATAATGTTCAAAAGCAAACATTGATCCTGTTCGTCCACAACCTACTTGTATTTCATCAAAAACAAGCAAAACACCCTTTTCTGTACACCTTTTTCGTAAGGCTTTTAAGTATTTCTTTTTTGCGGGTTCAACACCAACCTCAGCTTTTACAGGTTCTATTACTACACAAGCCACTTCTGTTGTGATCTTCTCTAGATCTAACATTTCGTTATATCTAATAAACGAAACTTGGGGTAGGAGAGGTCTAAAAGCTGATGTAAAATACGGTGTACTCATTAAACTAAGCGATCCATTTGTTGATCCGTGATATGAATCATAGCAAGAGATCAACTTCGTTCGTCCCGTATATCGTTTCGCTAATTTAAGTGCTCCCTCTGTCGCTTCTGTCCCTGAATTAACCAAATATACATTATCCAATGTCGGCGGCAATAGACCCAAAAGTTCATCGGCTAATTTTACCTGAGGTGATAAAATAAACTCTCCATAAACTAAGGTATGCATATATGAATCAACTTGCTCTTTGACCTTTTCACAGATACGTTCATTTGAGTGACCTAAGCTACTAACTGAAATACCAGATATAAGGTCAATATACCGTTCCCCGTTCGGTCCGTATAAGTATATTCCTTTTCCCTTTTCAACCTCAACTGCCAAAGGAAATTCCGTTGTTTTAGCTAAATGTTTTTGAAATAAAATTCGATTAGACATACATTCTTTTTTCAATATGTTCTACGTGGAACACTAGTTCAATAGCTCTACTTTCTTATCATATTTGGTTAACGTATATTTACTGATTTCCCCTTTATTTATGTAGGTTACAATATTTATTTGATTGTCGTAAATCTCTGTAAACAAGGTAGATGTAAGGGATAAATTGGTCAAAATACGATCCTTTGGAAAAGTAAAATAAAGATAGGTCATAAAGAACTCCTTTGGTTTATATTCTCGTCCTAAATACGTCATCGGAACATCTGTTTTTCCTTTTTCTGCTTTAATTGTTTTATTTAAATAGGAGAGTATTAATGAGTCTGCTTTAGGATGTTCTCTATCTGTGTATATTTCAATATCCATCGAATGATGGTTTGATAAGGCCTTTTCAAGATCATCAGTAAAAACCTTTAGTAATAGTTCATATTCTTGTCTATCTTCGTTACATCTTATTTCTACATAAGACATATAAATAGGGTGAAATAACAATAGAAAAACTAGAAACATAATGGATAGCTATTTAACCTTTTACTTTAATCACGGTTTTACGCACATAACTGATATAAACGGATACGATCATATCCTCTTTTTATCATGCATCGTCTTATTGTATAATAAGAATATCAAAGACCTTATCTACCTGATCACAGGTTTCACAATAGGCCATTGTTTATCCCTTTTTATTGTATCTACAACAAATATAACCTATAACACAGATATTATTGAGAAATTGATTGTTATTACTATTATAGTAACATGTTTAGATAATATACGAAAGAAGTTCCACGTGGAACGTAAAGATCTCTTTTTTATCATCGTCTTTGGTTTAATACATGGTATGGGCTTCTCAAACTACCTGCGTATTATTTTGAGTGCCGAGGAAAACATTATGACACCATTGCTTGTTTTTAATCTTGGCCTAGAAGTAGGTAAGATATTGATTCTAATAGTCTGTATAACGTTAATATCATTAACAAAAATTAAAGACAGTTTTCGTGCAAAAATAGGCATTAGCTTATTAATTTTGGGCGTTAGTGTATGTATGCTATTCTAAATAAATAACAATGAAGAAAATACTGATTTTATTAGTTTGTTTTACTGCTCAAGTGATTGCCCAAAAAGGTGCTGATGCATTCAAACAGATCGATGAACTTTTACCGAATAATACCATAGAGAGGACGACGGGTGGTAAACCAGGAAAAGGGTATTGGCAACAGAAAGCCGATTATAAGATGCAAATCGTTCTGAATGATGAAAAGCAACAAATTAACGGTCAAGAAAAAATAACCTATTACAATAACTCACCAGATGATTTAGAATATCTATGGTTGCAGCTTGATCAAAATGTAAGAGCACAAGGTTCATTAAGTAAACGAACCAGAACTGGTAAGATCCGTGATAATTATGAAATAACTAGATTTCAGAAAGAATATCACGATTCCTTCGAAGGTGGTTTCAATGTAGAAAAAGTACTTGTAGATGGTAAGAAAGGTACTTATACAATCAATGAGACTATGTTACGGATCGATCTAGAAAAACCTTTGAAGAGTGGTGACAAGATCTGCCTTGATATTGATTGGTGGTATAATATTAATGATGGTGGTAAATTTGGTGGCCGTTCCGGATATGAGTATTTTCCTGAAGAAGATAATTACATGTATCATATTGCACAATTCTTTCCAAGAATGTGTGTTTACAGTGATACATATGGTTGGCAAAATAAACAATTTCTAGGTAGGGGAGAGTTCACTTTAACGTTTGGTGATTATGATGTAGATATTACCGTACCGGCTGATCATATTGTTGGTGCAACTGGTGAATTGGCAAATATGAAGGATGTTCTTACAAAAGAACAAATCGATCGATTTAAGAAAGCACAACAATCCGATGAACCTATTATGATCGTTACTGAAGCTGAAGCTGTTGAAAACGAAAAAGAAAAAGATACATCAACAAAAACGTGGAACTTCAAAACAAAAAATGTTCGTGACTTTGCTTTTTGCTCATCACGCAAATTTATTTGGGACGGTCAAGGTGTTTCTTTTGGAGACAGAACTGTAATGGCAATGTCCTATTATCCAAAAGAAGGTAACCCACTTTGGGAAAAGTACAGTACTCGCGCTATAGTTCATACTTTGAACGTTTATTCAAAATATACATTTGATTATCCATATCCTACAGCTATATCAACCCATGCTAATTTTACAGGAATGGAATATCCTATGATCTGTTTCAATTTTGGTAGACCTCGTCCTGATGGTAGCTATTCGGAACGATTGAAGTATGGAATGATCGGTGTGATCATCCATGAGATAGGTCATAATTATTTTCCTATGATCGTTAATTCTGATGAACGCCAATGGACCTGGATGGATGAAGGCCTGAACACGTTCTTACAGTATTTGACTCAATGTGAATGGGAAAGAGATTATCCTCATCGCCGTGGACCTGCCGAAAACATCGTAGACTACATGAAAGGTGATAAACGCTACATTGTTCCTATTATGACCAATTCAGAGTCGATCTATCAATTTGGAAATAATGCGTATGGAAAACCTGCTACCGCATTGAATATTCTACGTGAAACAATCATGGGCCGTGAACTCTTCGATCACGCTTTCAAAACCTACTCGAATCGTTGGAAATTCAAACACCCGACACCCGCTGATTTTTTCAGGACTATGGAGGATGCATCTGGTGTTGATCTCGATTGGTTTTGGCGTGGATGGTTCTACGGTATCAACCATGTTGATATAGCTATATCAACTGTTGATGAGTATCAAATTAACACTCAAAATGCTGATATTGAATTAGTTAGAAAAAAAATTAAACTGGATGGAAGAGGTAGTAATAAGTATGATATCATGAATAACGATCAAAAATTGGTCGAACAGACGTTCATGGAACAGTTACCTCAGCTCCGTGATAAATATAATGATCGAGATCCCCTACGAGAAACAAAAAAAGAGTCTGATAAACGAGTTAAAATTCGTAATGATTACAACGAAGTGGACATTGCTTTCGTGGAAAAAGGATATAGATACTATGAGATGACCTTTGAAAATATCGGCGGTTTAGTTATGCCAATTATTGTTGAAATGACCTTTGCTAATGGAGAAAAAGAAGTCATTTATGTTCCTGTAGAAGTATGGAGATATAACAGTGATAAAATAACAAAGGTCTTTGTAAGTGAAAAAGAAGTGGTCCAATTTAAATTAGATCCCTACAGAGAGACAGCAGACGTAGATCCAATAAATAATTATTATCCACGTAAACTTTTACCAAATACATTTGATGTATACAGGTCAAAACAAGGTGATCAGTAATTCATTGAGTAAGCATGCTCAATTGGATATCTTTACATCTATCGATCAAATAGATGAGGTTTGGGATGCATTTGTTTCAAATGATTCAACGTTATTAAAATCTGCATACTTAAAAACAGTTGAAAATAATCCACCCAATAATATGCGATTCTACTATGTAGTATATAAACAACATAGTGTTATAAAGGCTATTTCTATTTTTCAATCATACGTCATCAAAGCAAGAGACAGTATCAATAATGAAAAATATGAATCCGTAGAACAAAATCCATATTGTGTTATCAATGCTATTGCAAAAAGCTTCAAGGCTCTTTTGATAAATCATACTGAACTTCACTTGATCATCAACGGTAATATGTTATTAACAGGTGAATTTGGTAATTATTCATTACCAGGTTTTGATTTATCCAATCATTTAGATAGTGCATTTGATCTTGTATCAAAGAAAGTGCAACAAACCAAACGTCAAGCAGGATTATATCTTATTAAGGACTATAAAGAAGATTGTCAGCCGTGGAATCGTTCCGTAGAAGATAAAGAGTACAAAGCTATCAAAATGCAGCCAAGTATGCTGTTACCTATAGCAGACCACTGGGTAACCACTGAAGATTATCTCTCAGATATTACTTCTAAATATAGAGTTCGTTACAAAAAGGCTCGAGCTGTAAGTTCTGATATAACTAAAAAAGAATTTACATTAAGCGATTGTCAGACACATCAAGAGACCATTAATATTTTATACAAGAAAGTAGCTGATAGTGTTGGTTTCAATGCCTTTACCCTTCATGAAAACTATTTTATTTCACTGAAAGACCGTTTAGGAGATAAATATAAAATTTATGGTTATTT
>CAXQBA010000482.1:0-4984 GCA_964221885.1 Luminiphilus sp.
GCTAAAAAGTCGTGTTCCCCATTCAAAGTGTGACCTGTTTTCTGATAATGATCCAAAACTTCAGATAACGTTTTAAAACGACCGTCATGCATATATGGAAAGGTGTATGCTATATTCCGTAAACTTGGAATTTTAAATCGACGCATATCTGCTGAATCCTGAGTAACCTCAAAACGACCAAGATCTAACAGATTTGAATCTAAGGGCAATCCGTTGCTCTTAAATTTTGTAGATGTAAAAAACGGTGGTGTATGACAGCTGCTACAATTCAATTTAAATAAGTTATGCCCTTTCTCCTCTTGCTTACTGAACGATGCAGTACCACTGATATATTGGTCGTATTTAGCATTCGAACTGATCAATACTAATTGAAATTGAGACAAAACCTGTAATACTTTAGCTATTGACAACGTATCTTCTTTAAATGCTTTTCTGAATAATTTAGAATAGGTTGTAGATCTGCGCAGTTTTTTTAAGATACCCGTTAGGCTCTCTCCCATCTCGTTTGGATGAGTCATTGGGAAAAGTGACTGCATATCTAAATGCACAATAGCACCATCCCACATAAAATGCTCTGACCATGCAAGGTTTACCAAGGATGGCGCATTTCGTCTACCTATACGATCTTCTACCCCATGACTCAAGGCATGATCTACATGTGTAAATGCAGTGTATGGCAAATGACAAGAACTACATGAAATCGTACTGTCAATTGAAAGAATCGGATCGTAAAAAAGGCGTCTTCCAATGGCAATTTTTTGGCTATCCAGCGGATTAGCTGAAAAGTCATAACGAGGTGTTGGCCATGATGCTGGGTAAACTAATATTCCATTATCAATTGGAAATAAACTTCCATAAAATGAAGGAGAAAAAATGATACATATGTATATAAACCAATGCATTATGGGATATATAGAATTTGATCCATCAATATACTAGAAAGCATACTAGCCTGCCTACAAGGTCTCATGATTCGCTTGAGACCCCATTGTTCCACCTGACGTATTATTGGTAATACATCGATGCTGACCTTGACTTGATTATTTAGTATAGGAAACATCTTAAGAAAACTAGTGTAAAAAGGATAACTGTATCCACCCAAGTGTAATTCAAAACGAGCAGTTCGATCGTTTTTAGCTAATGGCGTAACCTCTAACTTGTAATGAATATATCCTGTATTCCATGTCCAATACATTCCGTGAATCGGATCGAGATCTCCCTCAAAAACTCCCGATATTTGTTTAACACTATCCAATCCAAAACGAATGGATAATGAATCTGCATCTAATGTCGATATCTGTAAAGGTAACTCTATGACATCTTCCTTTGAAAGATCGATCAAATAACCCGAATTCTTATCTTTATAAACAATCTTTTGACCACGGTATAAACAGATCTCAGAAATATAAAAGCGGAATTCATCAATATGATAACGTTGATGCACACTTGAATCTAGGGTGATCGATAGCAATAAACTTGAAGAATCGACCTGTGCATGAAGCTTACCTTTTATTACAAAACAGAAG
The DNA here is from genome assembly GCA_964221885.1 of Luminiphilus sp. Classification (GTDB taxonomy): domain Bacteria; phylum Bacteroidota; class Bacteroidia; order Chitinophagales; family Saprospiraceae; genus Aureispira. The sequence goes on from CAXQBA010000482.1 coordinate 1,527, forward strand.
ATAAACATACTTACGATCCGTAAACGACTATTGCGTAACACGTTCATAGTACTTCCATAGTTTACGATCTAAGCGAGCAGCAGCCCGGATTGCTCCTGGGGTATTCACATCATTGATCCATGACTCTCTCACTTCTACAAAATATGGAAAGGGCTCTGTTAACTTTTCAGAAAGACGCTGTATTACTAATATGTCAAATGGGAAACGGCTATTATTCTCTTGAAAATTCAATAGAAAGACAGGTGTCTGGGGATCTATCGACTGCATCGGATCTATCTTCATATCCTTGCTTAGAAAAATTCCTTTACGTAACCCTTTACGAAGTGACGTTGTGGACGTATCAAATATTACTTGAACAGGACAAAATGAAAAGGAATCCATTACAGCACGAATCAAAGCACTATTAAATTGGTCTCTTCGTTGTATCGTTCCATCTAGAATTCGTTTATACCGATCTCGTTGTTTCTGAGAAAGTCGTGTGCTCTTAGCATTTTGCTCTAGAATAGCGATTTTTCTTTGATTGGTTTTTAACCGAAGCACCAACACGCCATTTTTAAGATCTACTACTGCTTTTTGACTATTTGACTTTTTTTCTTTCTGCAAGACAATATCGTCTCGCTGAGACGATGCAGCATGTACAAGAAGAAGCATTAAAAGAAGAATTCCTATTCTAAACTGTGTCATCATATTACTAAAACGACGAGGATTAAGTTAGCTTTATACTAAGGCTTAAAACAAGGCGTTAATTTTTGTTAAAGAAAAAAATAATCCCTTTCCAATTATTTATTTTTATGAAAAATAATGAAATCATGCAAACTTCAGTAGATATACAGTTATTAAACGAAAAAATTGCACTAGAGAGCAAAGTTATTGAGCAACTGATCGACGAAACGTCTAAAGTCATTATTGGTCAAAAATACATGATCAATAGCCTCATGATCGGTTTGTTGAGTAAAGGCCATATCCTACTAGAAGGGTTACCCGGTCTTGCGAAAACCTTAGCCATCAAAACTTTGTCGCAAGCTGTAGATGCAGACTTTCAACGTATACAGTTTACGCCTGATCTACTACCAGCCGATATAATTGGTACGATGATTTATAACCCTAGCAAGAATAGCTTTAATGTACGTAAGGGTCCTATTTTTTCTAACTTCATATTAGCTGATGAGATCAATCGTGCTCCTGCTAAAGTACAGTCTGCGCTATTAGAGGCAATGCAAGAACGTCAGGTAACTATCGGTGAGACCACTTATCCCCTCGAAGAGCCATTTTTGGTTATGGCAACTCAAAACCCTATCGAACAAGAAGGTACGTATCCATTACCAGAGGCCCAAACAGACCGATTTATGCTGAAAGCTTCAATTACATACCCTGAACAAGAAGAAGAGCGACTAATCATGAGAATGAATATGCAAAACTCCTTTGAACCTGTTGCTAAAGTTTGTTCCACTCAAGACATTATTCGCTCTAGAGAATTAGTTCAGCAAGTTTATATGGATGAACGAATAGAGAAATATATTTTGGATCTTGTCTTCGCAACGAGAAACCCCGATCAATTCAATCTGTCTAGTGTAGCTTCTCTAATCTCTTTTGGAGGTTCTCCAAGAGCTAGTATTAATATGGCACTAGCTGCTAAAGCAAATGCTTTTATCCAACGTAGAGGATTTGTTATTCCAGAGGATATACATGTAGTTGCTAAAGATGTTCTAAGGCATCGTATCGGATTGACATATGAAGCACAGGCGGAAGGTATCGATTCAATCCAAATTATTGAGCAGATTATGAATACGATACAAATTCCTTAATATGTATCAAACAGATATACATAGCCATTCCACCGAATGGTCCTTTCGACCTGCTTCAGTCTTTGATGCCAGATTGATGACCGATATTCAACGGTCTGTATATCTTTCCCCTACCTCCTCTAAATGGAATTTAGATGAACCTTCTAATCAAGAATCCATCCAGCAGGAGCATCAACTATTAATTAAAACTGCAAATCACTACTATTTTGTTGTCTGTTCAAATAATGTAGTAGTGGGCTATATACATTTTTCTCCGATACAAATGGCTCCTCAGACTAGCCTACAATTACAAATCCTCATTGAGCCGGATCATCAGTCAAAAGGCCTTGGATCCTACTTATTGATGAATAGCTTAGACTATTTAATAAAAAATACATCAACAAAAGAAGTACGTCTGGTCGTTGAGAAACAGAACACAAAAGCTATTCACCTATATGAGAAATTGGATTTTAACGCGTTAGATAAAAAAATCTCAGAAGGAGTTTCTTTTATTGTAATGACCAAAACCCTCGTTGCATGACCACAAAAGAACTTCTAAAAAAGATCAAAAAGATAGAATTACGAACTAAAGGGCTATCGAATCAGGTGTTTTCAGGTACGTACCGAACAACCTTCAAAGGAAGGGGTATGTCCTTCAGTGAGGTTCGACAATACCAATATGGTGATGATGTTAGAAATATTGATTGGAATGTTACGGCTCGTACAAATGAACCCTATGTAAAAGTCTTTGAAGAGGAACGAGAATTAACATTCATGCTTATATTTGATGTAAGTGCCTCTGCTTTTTGGGGGACCCGATCCGTATCCAAGCATGAAACTCAGATTGAAATTGCAGCTACACTAGCCTTTTCAGCAATTGCCAATAATGATAAAGTGGGTGCTATTTTTTTCAGCGACAAGGTCGAAAAATACATTCCTCCCAAAAAAGGCAAAGGACATTGTATGCGTATTATGTGGGATATGATCCATTTCAAACCTAGTCAGAAAAAATCTTCCCTTAAGGAACCATTGAAATTCCTAATAGGTACGACAAAAAAAAGGTGTACCGCTTTCATATTGTCCGATTTTATGTTTGAATCCTATGATAATGAGATCAAAATAGCAGCCAATTTACACGATACGATTGGGATACATGTAACAGACCCTGCCGAGAAATCTATGCCCAACTTAGGGTTGATTCCCGTATTAGATGTAGAAACCAATTCATATCAGTGGATTGATACAGCATCTCGTCCCTTTAGGGATGAATATAAAAAGCAACATGAGGCCTCCATGGCTTATTTCAAGAAAACATTTATTCACCACGGAGCAGACACACTCAGTTTGGAGGCTGGAGACGACTATTTACCAAAACTTTTGAAATTCTTTAAAGAACGATGAGCCATCGACTAGCCATTCTCATACTATTCATGTTAGGCCATTGGTTTGTTGTAGGCCAAGACAAGGGACAGGTCAGCATCTTTGTTGATAGCTTATCCTTTTACCCTGGAGATCAAATTCCTATGAGGATGGTTGTAAACATTCCTACAGGAGCAGAATTATTGAATAACAACGTCAGTGAGGCTTTAGAAGCTAATGAGTTAGAGTTGATCTCAATCGAGAAAGATGAAATGGTGAATGGACAGAACTTTGATACCTACTCTTTTCAAACTG
>CAXQBA010000483.1:0-4976 GCA_964221885.1 Luminiphilus sp.
CAAGTATCCGATCAAGATCTTTCCAATCAACTATCCGTATCACATACAATACAACAACAGTTACCAGGTGCCAACGTTATTTTCAATGGTGGAAATCCAGGTACGATGACCATCGATTGGACGTTGCCCTCAAATGCTGATCCTATCTATAATTTCACAGTGACATGTCAAGATAATGCATGCCCTATTGTTGGGACTTCAGTAAAGGGATATCAGATACAAACCACATCAATTCAACTACCCTTTCAAGATTCAATTGTTTGTCCTGAGGATACAATTACCACACTTTTAGATATTTATACGTCAACAGCAGGATCCTACCAATGGAGCCCCACACAGGGTCTCGATGATCCTACATTAGCAAAACCCACAGCTACAATCAGTGGTTCACAAAGCTATCAAGTAATCTTTACAGATAGCATGTATGGATGCCAATCAACACGTCAAGTCAATTTCACAGAACATGATATTCAATTATTGCCTGATGCGATACATGTTGAATATTGCCAGGGAGATAATCCTGTGCAATTAGGAGCTTTATTAATGGTGAATGGTGAAAATACATTTCCGACAGTAAATCATCAGTGTCTCTTACCTGATATGCAAAGTCAACAGGATGGTGGCTCACACCTACTACAATTCACAGGGGTGATTGATGATGCTACTCAAAATGCAATCCTAAGTTTTTGTTTTCGGGGTGATTTTGGTTCAGCTACTAGTGAATACATAACTATTCTAGGTGAAGATGGAACAACATTAGGACAGGTGTCAAAAAATGATGGAAACAGCACTTATGGAGATTGCGGAACCTATCCTATTTGTGTTAGCCTTCAGATTCCTCTTCATCAATGGAATCAATGGAATAATAATGACACCGTTCTTATGACCTTACAGACCAGTTCAGCTGTAAATTCAATTTGTAGTGGCTTATCGTCTATGATCTCACAGATCGAGGTCACCTATGAAAAATACGACCCATCTGCGTATACTTGGACTCCTGCATTGGGACTCAATGATAGTTTACATCAGAATCCTTTTGCATCGCCATCTTCAAATACCACATATACTTGTCAAGCATCTGATGGGCGATGTATAGTTGAGGCTGACGTAGATGTTATTTGTACAAATTTATCCACTAAGTGTCATTCTATGAAACTCGGACGTACCCAAGAAGGCAATCAGCTAACATGGGAACATACGGATCATCACAGTGAATCCTTTTATCAAATTGAGCGTTCTCAGAATGGGATTATTTTTGAGATCATTGATACAATTCAACATGCAAGTTCTTCAATATATCATTATACCGATAAAACAGCAAATATCAGCTCTACGTTATATTATCGAGTTGGGCATGTATCTTCGGATGATATCGTCAGTTATAACTGCCCTATTCAACACATTGATGGAGTAAAGGAATATAATTTGACGGATATTTACCCAAACCCATTTTCTAGCCAACTTCATATTCGGTTAAATAACTCACGGGCTCAAACCAATATTCGAATATTAGATATCAGAGGGGTTTGCCTTGAGCATTTAATAGTCATGGATGTTGACGTTGAACTGGATCTTTCTCATTTAGTATCGGGGCGTTATTTTATCCGAATGGAATCCACTGATGGTTCTGTTGCCGAAACCATCCAAGTTGTCAAACTATAATTCTGTCATTTTTACATTTTGCATAATTTATTTGTGATTCAATTGCCAAGGTTGAAAGATTTTTGTCTATATTAAAATAGGACAAAATTTGACAACTATGAAAACATTATTCAATAAATGGGCCTTTATTCCCTGCCTATTTTTCAGCATTTCAGTATTCAGCCAACAATTGACACATCCTATGTTGGTTGAGTTTACACATCCAGCTAGTATTTCTGGATCTTATGATTATGGATTTCAAACCGATTGGGGACCAACAGCTTTAACTGGTGCTGTAACAGGTCAAGTTGATTGGGCCTATGATATAACACCCGATTCGATCTGTTGTGATAGTATACCTGGTGATTTAACTGGGAAAATACCCATCATCCGTCGTGGTGCATGTAACTTCAGTTTAAAAGCACTCAATGCCGAGAAAAAAGGTGCAGTCGGATGTATTATTTGCAATAACTTAGTAGGTGCTGGTACTATTAACATGTTGGGTGGTACATTTGGTGCTCAAGTAACCATACCATCTGTATTTCTTTCCTATGAAGATTGTGCTCTTTTAGATGCTGCTTTGCAAAATGGAGACTCACTTAGCGTAACATTTAGAAAGCCTTTTCTTACGAATCCCATCTCAAAGTTTGCGTATGAAACACCTCTACAGCACGTTATCCCATTGGACAGCATGAGCATTGATTTATTGAATGCAGGTAGTACCCCCGCTACAAATGTTGCAGTGCAAATGAAAATTATCGATCCACTAGGTACCTCGAATATAAATACAGTAGTTATTCCAAGTATTGGCGTTGACCAAACAACATCGGCTAAATTTACTTATACACCTTCAATGAAAGGTACTTTTCAAATTCAGTATACAACAAGTCTTGCTAATGATACGATCTTCGATGAATTTGTAGTAGGTGATACAACATGGGCCTTGGATGAAAACAAAAACTTCACTTGGATCGGTGTCACAGATGCTGGATTTTCGCAAGCTGGATTCCGATTTGATATGGGTAATTCATACATAACTGGAGGTACACCAAGTGTTGTACGTTGGGCAACATTTGCGCTGGATAATGGTGCCACCTACTTTGGCGAACGCTTCACATTATATCTGTATGATATTACTGGGGCTACCGGATCAGAAACAGATTACAGTACCTTCTCATTAATAGGAGCTAATGCTCATTTCATTGCAGGGCCTGACACTACACCAAATGCACTGATAACAGTTCCTCTTTATGATGCAGTAACAGGAGCTGACTCAGTTCCTTTGAATGCCAATTCCCAATATTTATTGATCATTGAGTATGCTGGTAATGGTAGCATCGCTACATCACCGCGTTTTACGTATTCAGGTCGTGATGATTATATTTCAATAGGTTCAGTTGTATATACTGACAGACTGTATATGGGTGGCTTTACTGGAGGATATAAGGCTCTGATCCGCCTTCATATGGGTACAAATTCGACCATCACTCCTATAAAACAAAGTATCTCACTGAATCAATCCTTAGAGGTTTATCCGAATCCAACCTCTGAACGTATTTTTGTTGATCTTGATCTTACCAATCAAGTTGACCGGCTTCAATTAAGTCTGGTCAATTTAAATGGTAAGGTGATCGAGGATAGAGTATTGGAATATCCCCTATCTTCAACACACAGTTTCAATACAAAAGTGCTTCCAAGTGGAACGTATTTGATTCGTGTTATTGCAGATGATCAATATACCGTAAAGAAATTCACAGTACATTAGTACTTGATCGATACATTTATAAAAAGGCGCTTTTACAGCGCCTTTTTTTATTTAGAAAAACTCATTGCATCCATAAAGTTATCCCTAATTCGAAGGGCAAGGTTCGGGTCATCTATTGAATTCGTTTGATCCTCAAACTGAAGATCAACGCCATCAAATAAGATTGAAACATCAATCTGACAATATACGGTGTCATTAACACTTAACCATTCAGGGGTCATGTTAAACACAAGAGATTGGAATAAATTATTGGTTCCTATCTCATAATTAAATGATTCATTCTCATTTGGAAACCCATCTCCATTCTTATCCACGTTTCCTTTGATCTTCAAAAAGATAAAGCCCTCCCCATTAGTCCAATGCATAGAATCAGGACTAACCGCCTCAAGCGGGTGTCCGGATTCATTAATTAATTGGGTAACCTGATCATTGGTGGATGGATCAACGCCAAAATTTAATCGAATCTTCTCCAAGAATCTAATCGGAATATTTTCAAAAAAATACGTTGACTGATCCTGAAATAGAGAAAAATACTTAGGTGATAAATGATACGTACGTTCAGTGGTATCCTCTAAAATTAAATTTGAAAAATAGCATTGTAGGGTCTTAATAGCCAATACTGTTGAATCTACAGCATAGATCCTATTTATTTCAAATGGCGCTCCATCCCACATGTATTGAAATTGAAAATAAAATGAATTGTATTGGCAGGTTGCATTGGCTGACCGAGCAGATGGATCAAAGTTTATCGCAGAGGGATCCATACATCCTCTTTGTGGTTTGCTACAGGACACAAAGAAAAAAAAGATCATCAATATTATACCATGACATTGAGTCATATTGAATCGGATAAAAACAAATAATAGAACTCCTCAATTACCGCTCTTCTCAATGTACAAAAAAAGTAATACAGATTTTAAAAAGACATCTTATTCGAGTATATTTGTGCGTATTTCAAAAAAAATTGAAAGTTTAAATAACGTTATATGAAATTATTAGTTTGTGTAAGTCAAACACCCGACACGACAGCTAAGATTAAATTCACAGCTGACGACACTCAATTTGATACAAATGGAGTTCAATTCATTATGAACCCATATGATGAGTGGTATGCGCTAGTTCGCGCTTTAGAGTTAAAAGAACAAGCTGGTGGTACCGTGACCCTGATCAATGTAGGTCCAGCTAGCAATGATACAGCAATCCGTAAAGGCTTAGCGATCGGAGCTGATAGTGCTGTTCGAGTTGATGCCGATCCAAGCAGCTCAACTTATGTAGCGAAGCAAATTGCTGCTCATGCAAAGAATGAACAATACGATATTGTATTTTTAGGTAAGGAAACCATTGATTATAATGGTTCAGAAGTTGGTGCTATGCTATCTGAGTTGCTTGATACACCTTATATTTCATATGGTACAAAAATGGAAATCGAAGGAAACACAGCTACCATAGATCGTGACATTGAGGGAGGAAAAGAAGTGGTTGAATTACAGACTCCTTTTGTCATCTCATGTGCAAAAGGTATGGCCGAACAGCGTATACCTAGTATGCGTGGTATCATGATGGCTAAAAG
>CAXQBA010000484.1:0-10188 GCA_964221885.1 Luminiphilus sp.
ACCGAGATCTACACATGAAGGCACACTCTTTCCCTACACGACGCTCTTCCGATCTGCATGTGTTTTGTGAATATTAGGTCATAAATTAACACACGCTTCTAATTATTGTTAACGAAAATATTATAAATAATGTATCCAGAACATTTGACCATCCCAATGGAAAAAGACCTGACAGACCACGGTTTTCAAGCTTTAAAAACTGTATCTGATGTAGAAAATATGTTAGAAAAAGATTCTGGTACAACGCTGGTTGTTATCAATTCAGTCTGTGGATGTGCTGCTGGTAATTGTAGACCGGCTGTTAAAGCGTCTGTACAACACACCATAAAACCAGATCATATCGTTACGGTTTTTGCGGGTGTTGATAAAGATGCTGTGAATAAGGCTAGAGAATACATGATGCCATACCCGCCATCTTCTCCATCAATTGCTTTATTTAAAGACGGTGATCTAGTCCATTTTATTGAACGTCACCACATTGAAGGAAACACAGCTCAGGCGATAGCTGACAACTTAAAAATGGCATTCGATCGCTTCTGCTAATGAGCAATAACAATATTTTATACATCAGTCTACTTCTTCTATTCGCAACTTCAGCAAATGGTTTAACAGGTAGATATCGATGTGTCATCACCGATGTTCCATCTACAACCATGACAATCGGTTGGGAACTCCAATCAGGTGAATCACCTATTTTGTTCTATGACTCAAAATTATCGAATGGTGCATTCACCTCCTCTGCAAAAAAGGCCTATCCTAAGGTGAATACTTTTGCCAAGGGAATGAATACATTTTTTGTTCATCTGAGAAACCTTCAACCCAATACTGTTTATTATTTTAAAGTGGTTGATTCACAAGATCAAAGCAAGATCTTCTCATTCAGAACCCTTCCAGATGATCATAAGGCTCGCTTATCCATCATTGGTGGTGGCGATTCTCGTAATAATCAAGCAGCAAGGCAAAATGCAAATAAGGCTGTTGCAAAACTTCGACCTCATTTTGTCCTTTTTGCTGGAGATATGACGGGAGGTGATAGCAATCGAGAATGGCGTGAATGGTTAGATGACTGGCAACTAACCATTGGTAATGATGGAAGAATGACACCCATTGTACCTGCACGAGGCAACCACGAGCGATCTGATCAATCGATCTATTCTGTATTTAATGTTCCCAATGAGCAGATCTATTACGATCTTTCGTTCTGTAGAGGACTTTTGAAAATACTAACCCTCAATTCCATGCAGCAATCAAGTACCGCTCAACAGATTTGGTTAGAAGATCAGCTAAAAAAAAGTCAACAGTTTGCATGGCGCCTTGCTCAATACCATCATCCTGTTCGACCGCACACCAAACGTAAGAGCGAACAAAATTACTTACATGCAAAATGGGCTCCTCTATTTTATAAATATGGAGTACAGTTGATTTTAGAGTGTGATTCGCATATGTCCAAGATTACATGGCCTGTTCGACCGAGCAACAATCCAGCTGAAGTTGGATATGATGAGGGGTTTGTAAGAGATGAAAAAGGTACCGTTTATATCGGTGAAGGTGGATGGGGTGCTCCTTTAAGAAATGCTGATGATGGTAAAGATTGGACATTAGCGTTGGGTAGTTTCAATCAGGTCAAATGGTTATTTTTGGACATAAATGGCATCGAAATACGTACTGTAAAAACCGAGTCTATTGATCAGGTAAACCCTTTAAGTGATGAGGATCGATTTCAAGTCCCGTCTGGCATCGATCTTTGGGTTATTCAAAATTCAAATGTATACCGGATTGCCAATCAAAATATGGGTCGGTTTTCCCCAAGCTCTGCGCAAAGTAGGTTGCAGATAAATGAATTATCAGCAACACCAGTAGATAATATGGTTCATATTACCTGGTCCTCTCAGTTTGAATCCGCACGTATCAAATATAAAATTCAAGTATCTACCAATAAAGTAACCTGGAAAACACTTAAAATCATACCAAGTAAAGGACCCTCTGAAGCTATACATCAGTATAAATATTTTGACACTTCACCTAAAAAGGGAGGCAAATATTTTTACCGAATTGCTCCTATTAATTATAGTGGGAAGGAATTGATGCACCACACTATTGAGTTTCGTTCAATAGGAAATCAATCTATAGATCTCATTAATCTACCTCTTGAAAACTCGTCGTTTAAATTACCGTTATCATTAAAAGAAGATGCACGAGTTGTACTTTCATTATTTGATATCAAACGGAACTTACTTTTAGTTCAAAAAATAGAATTGAATAAGGGAGACCACCAGATCCTTTTCAATTCAGATAAACTTCGAAATGGTTCCTATTTGATAGAAATGAATATCAATGGTATCTTACACCGAAAAAATATTCAACTTAATCTATGATCGATCCATTAATACGGCTAGTTTACCTTTTTATACTGATCAGTTACCTCCAGAGTTGTGGTCAATCACCCCCAGCCACTAAAGAAAAAAAGAATAAAACTGACTCTTTAGCCTCACTTATTCATTTTGATTCAAGTACAACTGATTCTGTTAAACAGTTGATTCTTGAACGAATCGACAGACACTACTTACAAGGAAAATTTGATCCATCAGCGGATGATCGATTTATTCAAATACCTTTAAGCTATTGCGATAAGGAAATGTACATGAGAAAAGAGGCACTTGCCTCTTTTTAAGCCATGCATCGTCATGCAATAAAAGATGGTGTTTCATTCAGAATTGTCTCTGCTACTCGACCTTTCTCAATCCAAAAAGCGATTTGGGAAGCAAAGTGGCGTGGTAACCGTAAGGTAGATGGTGTATTGTTGGATCCAAACGTAACAGATAGTTTAGGAAGAGCCCTCAAAATATTACGCTGGAGTTCGATGCCAGGTACATCAAGACATCATTGGGGCACAGATATTGATCTAAATAATCTTGAACCTTCATATTGGGAAGAGGGACAAGGTAAAAAAGAATACGACTGGCTCACAGAACATGCAAAAACGTATGGCTTTTGTCAAGTATATTCTACAATGGATAAGAGTAGACCAAATGGTTATCAAGAAGAAAAATGGCACTGGTCCTATGTCCCAATCGCCTCATCATTAACACAAGCTTATGCCGATTCCATAGCAAATACAGATTTAAAGGGGTTTGACGGACACACCACAGCTGTACGAATTGACATGGTAAAAAAATATGTATTAGGCATCAATAGTGAATGCTTTTAGTCTTCAAAAAAAAGAGACAAGTTTAACAGTCCGTAATCATAGGTAGTGAAAAATTTGTCCTGTCGGCAAATAAAAATCTGGTCATCATTGACACGAAACGAAAGCCTCGGACATAATAAATTACCCTGATTCAAATAGTTGAAGATCCTTTTTCTTCGTTGTCTTCCTTCTGGCGAAATACGTGTTAAAACTGCATGATCATCTGCATACACACCTTCATTATGTAATACATACGTATTTCCAATCGTATCAATTGTAATCCAGTGGGATAAAAAGACATTTAATTTTGACGACTCATCAGCATGCTTGTAAATTGACGTTGACCAGACCAGATCACCTGAATCGTCAAGATGAATTAATAGTATATCATTGGATCTGACATTGTAATTGCTTGGTGGTTGTAGTTCAGCGGTGAATATAAAATGATTGTCCTTAGTCAGTCGACTATCTACCAACTTATACGACCGCAATTCCATATTAGGTTTGGCTTTCTTTCTATGAAGCAGATCCAACATCAATGAATCTGAAAAGGGTTTTACCTTTTTATGTTGAATGGCACTTAAATCTTGTTTTATTTTTAAATAAAAATACCCTCGTTGTTGATAATACTTTTGCTCTGAATAAAAGCCATACCATATGATATCTCCCTTTTTATCGAACTTAAAATCCTGCTGATTAAAAAAGTAATTTCCTAGTTTGGGTTTGAAAAGGAAAAAGTCATTGGGTTGCTGACCCACTATGAATATAGTCGGATCGGCTGTAGGCTCTCTCAAGTTATACGTTCTATGATTTTTAAAAACATCGGTCAGAATAATAACTCTGCCCTGATTGTCAATACTCAATTTTTTTATAGATACCGTTCGTTTCGCAGACCCACTCGGTGATAAGTTCACTTTTCGTTTCCACAACAGCTTAAAATTCACATCAAATACTCGAACCGTTATAAAATTGGTCAAATTATCAACGCCAGGAATATCGCCCTCCTCCTCAAAGTCATATACGACGATTCGCGACAGGTCCGGAGATGTGGCAAAATTACCTCGGTAATAATTAGACCTCATTTCAAAAGGTGGGATCAATTCAATAGAGTCTGACTCAATACATGCTCCAGTTGAATCCATCTTCATAGCGTACAAACTAACTCGCTCGTGGGTATTCTCTTTTTTGTTTTCTCTGTATCTAAAATAAACGAGGTACTTATGGTCAAGAATATTGACAACACCTACATATTTTCGTCGTGCTTTAGTTACAGGTTTAGAGGAAATGAATCGTAGATCTTTGGCATATGTTTCAAGTTCAGCATAGCCAAACTTCTTATCAAATCGCAGGGTGCTGAACCCCACCGAATCCATGTCGAACAGCGTATGAGTTACTTTAGTTGCATAACAACTTCTCGACTTACTGAATAACATTGGGGATTGGGCTGTTGTATCAACAGTCCAAAAAATAGTGTACAGAAGAACAAGACCCTTTATGAAAAAATGTAAGCGAAACAATTATCAATTCGATTTGTTGGGCAATAAAAAATGGTTGTTTGTAGAATAAAACGAACTTGAACAATCAATATAATTATAAATCGGGTAATTTGGTTTAAATTAATAGCATGTTAACAGAGAGTATATATCAGGCATTCCAAGCCATCCGCTCCAACTTGCTCCGAGCCATTCTAACACTTATGATCATCGCCTTTGGTATTATGGCGCTAGTAGGTATACTCACTTCGATAGATGCAATAAAAAGTACGATCACCAACAATTTTGCCTCTATGGGAACCAACACCTTTAATATCATTCGAAAAGGTTCAGGTATTCGTGGAGGTCGAAGAGGAAAACGACGTTTGGTCAGTGAAAAGATAACATACCGACAAGCCGTAGATTTCAAAAGGAAATTTGATTTTCCAGCAAGTGTATCCATTTCAGCAATAGGTAGTACATCAGCAACTGTATTGCACAATAAGAACAAAACAAGTCCCAATGTTACGATACAAGGTAGTGATGAAAATTACCTGCCCGTCTCTGGCTACAATATTGCCGCTGGCCGAAATATTAGCCCAACTGAATCGTTTCAAGGTACCAGTGTAGCAATATTAGGAAAAGTAATCGCTGATAATTTATTCCCCAATTATCCATATAATCAGATTATCGGTAAATCCGTTAAGATCAAAAATTCAAAATTTAAAGTTATTGGTATCCTTGAAGAGAAAGGGTCGAGCCTAAATTTTAATGGCGACCGAATGGTCATTATTCCCATACAGGCTTTACGAATGTATTACGGTTCATTTACTGACTCGTATAATATCTCCGTCATGGTTTCTCAATCAACGGAAATGCAACAAGCTATTTCGAATGCTTTTAAGGTATTCAGAGGGGTGCGTAAAATTCGACCAGGTAAAGAATCGGATTTTGAAGTCCAAAAGAGTGATGGTTTGATCGATATTATTGTTGAGAATACTCGTACAATTCAATTAGCAGCTATATTTATTGGCTTGATCACCTTATTTGGTGCAGCTATAGGTCTGATGAATATCATGCTCGTATCTGTTACTGAACGAACCCGTGAGGTCGGCATTTGCAAATCGTTAGGGGCAACAAAACGAAATATCATTAGTCAATTTCTCATCGAAGCCTTGGTCATCTGTCAACTAGGTGGTATAGTTGGGATTATCCTTGGTATTCTTGCAGGTAATGTAGTTACCACCCAGTTCGGAGGTGACTTTATTATCCCATGGACCTGGATTACATTGGGTATCTCCCTCTGTTTTGCAGTAGGTCTTCTTGCGGGTCTTTATCCGGCAGTCAAAGCGGCTAACCTAGACCCTATCGAATCATTGCGCTACGAATGATCATAAACATTTTCGAGCGAATCATTGTTACAAGTCATATTATCAATTAATGTAGTATATTTGCCTTGATAATAGATACGATAAATAATACCAAAAATACTGTGTCATTTACGGATGAAGATGTCAACGCATCGAATCGAAAATTCGATCACATTAAGTTAGCTTTCCAATCTCAGGTAGATAAAGCAAAGCTTGATGACCGGTTCTATTATGAACCACTCTTAGCATCGCACACTAGTTCGTCTAGCTCACTTTCCAAAAACTTCATGGGTCATGACCTGAAAGCACCACTTTGGGTATCCAGCATGACTGGTGGAACTGAAATGGCCAACACCATCAATCACAATCTTGCAAAAGCAGCCGGTGAATATGGTTTTGGAATGGGACTTGGTTCTTGTCGCTCTCTTTTAACAAGTGACGAATACCTATCCGATTTTTATGTCAAACCGCTGATGCCTGATACACCGTTATTTGCCAATTTGGGTATAGCTCAGTGTGAACAACTTATCGATGTTAAAAAGCCTCACCTCATCAAGGAGTTGGTAAAAAAATTAGATGCGGATGGACTGATCATACATGTCAATCCATTCCAGGAATGGTTGCAACCCGAAGGCGATCGATTTAAAAATCCACCGATTGACACGATCAAACATATTATAGACCTCTTTCCTAACGTACCCCTCATTGTAAAGGAGGTTGGGCAAGGTATGGGCATTAAGAGCTTAGAAGCACTACTTAAACTCCCTTTGTCAGCTATTGAGTTTGCAGCAAACGGAGGTACTAATTTCTCTAAGCTTGAATTATTGCGAAGCAGTGAAGACAAAAAACAAGTTTACGCACAGCTTGCCAACATCGGTCACTCTGCTTCTGAAATGGTACAATTCACGAACGATATCGTAGCAGATAGTTCTGATATCCAGTGCAAGGAACTCATAATATCAGGTGGTGTGAATAGTTTTCTAGATGGATATTATTTGATCCAATCTGCAAAACTAAATGCTGTTTATGGACAAGCATCCTCCTTTTTGAAGAAAGCTAGAGGTTCGTATGACGAACTTCAAAAACATATTGAATGTCAGTTAAATGGACTTAAACTAGCATATAACTTTTTGGTTGTTAAATAAATATTTTAATTTTGCAGACACCGACGATCATGAAAAAGAAAAGGACAGTATCTGGATTTTCCAAATTATCTAAACGTGGAAAGATAAAATGGTTGGTTGAAAACTTCTTCTCCAACCCTGAAGACGTTGCAAGAGAACTTAAAAGTTTCTGGTACGGGGACCCACAGAAACAAAAAATCTTTGACGATTTTTCAGAAAATACGATCAGTAATTACTATTTACCGTATGGCTTAGTGCCTAATCTTTCGGTAGATGGTCACCTTTATTGTGTTCCTATGGTTATCGAAGAATCCTCTGTGGTAGCCGCAGCTTCTGCCGCTGCTAAATTCTGGTTAAACACAGGTGGTTTCAAAACTGAGATCATCGATACGGTTAAAGTTGGTCAGGTTCATTTTGAATGGAAAGGAAATTCTGAAGAACTTCTTCAACACGTTTCAAGTATCAAGGAGCGTATCTACAATGACACGCAACATATCACAGCGAACATGAACAAACGCGGTGGTGGTATCTCTGATATTGAATTGGTTGACATGACTTCCTCTGAACCTAATTATTATCAACTCAAAATGACATTTGAGACCTGTGATTCAATGGGTGCAAACTTCATTAATTCATGTCTAGAAGAAGCATCTCGATCACTAACTTCATACATAAATACCTGCCAATCATTTTCAGTAGCTCATAGAAAATGCACGGTCATTATGTCCATCTTATCTAACTACACACCTGAGTGTGCAGTAAAGGTTTGGGTCGAATGCCCTATCGATGAACTCGGAACATTTGATAATGGGAATATGTCGGCAGAGGAATTTGCTCATAAATTCACATTTGCGTTACGCATTGCCAATGTTGATGTTAGTCGCGCTACGACACACAACAAAGGAATTTTCAATGGAATTGATGCCGTTGCATTAGCTACAGGTAATGATTTCAGAGCAATTGAAGCCTGTGGCCATACCTATGCTGCAAAAGATGGACAGTATCGCTCTCTATCAAACGCGGTAGTTGAAGATGGTGTCTTTAAATTTTGGATGCACGTTCCTTTAGCTGTTGGCACAGTAGGTGGTTTGACCAGTCTGCACCCATTAGCTAAACGTTCATTGGAGATGTTAGGCAATCCTAGTTCAAAGGAATTGATGTCCATTATGGCTGCCGCTGGCTTAGCTCAAAATTTCGCTGCCGTTCGCTCATTAGTTACAACAGGTATCCAGCACGGACATATGAAGATGCATCTTGCTAATATTTTAAACCATTTAGAGGCATCAGAAAATGAAGCAAAAGAGGCACTTAGCTATTTTGCTGACAAGATTGTATCCTTTACAGCCGTACGTGATTTCTTGTCTTTACAGCGTAGCGATTCCAGCAAAAAAGTTGAATTCAACTAATTTCAAAACTTTTCTCAGAATTTTGTCGTATTTTTAGTCATGTAAGCTAATCCATTATGGCAAAAAAGATATCTACTTGGTCCTACTTCGTCGGTCGTTTACCAAGGCCTATCAGAAATAAGTATTTTACAACATCACTTATTTTCTTGGTATGGCTTGTCTTCCTCGACAGCAATAGTTTCCTAGCACAGCGAAAAACAAATCGTGTGCTAGATGACCTGACCGAAAAAAAGGCTTACTTCACTGCAGAAATTGATCGCTTGGAACAATCACGTGCAGATATATTTACAAACGATAAAAGTCGTGAGAAATTTGCCCGAGAACAATATCACATGAAAAAGGAAAATGAAGATATCTTTGTTTTCGAAAAAAAATAATCTTTTCATCAAGGCCATTTGCTTTTCAGCATTGAATATGTAACTTTGGAGCGAGAAAATATTCCAAATTTCAAACCATCTTTTATGTCCGTTTTAGTTGATAAGCACTCAAAGATCATCGTTCAAGGTTTTACTGGTAAAGAAGGTACATTTCATGCCAGTCAAATGATTGAGTATGGCACAAATGTAGTGGGAGGTGTTACACCTGGCAAAGGGGGTAGCACACATCTTGGTTGTCCCGTATTCAACACTGTTGACGAAGCTGTTCAAAAGACAGGTGCTGATACAAGTATCATCTTTGTACCACCACGTTTTGCTGCCGATGCCATCTTGGAAGCAGCTGATGCAAACATCAAAGTAATCATCTGCATTACTGAAGGTATTCCAGTACAAGATATGGTCAAAGTGAAAGCATTTATTGAAGATAAAGAGTGTCGACTAGTAGGACCCAATTGCCCTGGTGTCATGACGGCTGATGAAGCCAAAGTGGGTATTATGCCTGGGTTCATTTTCAAAAAAGGTAATATTGGTATTGTATCTAAATCGGGAACACTTACTTATGAAGCTACCGATCAGATCGTCAAAGCAGGTTTAGGTGTTACAACGGCTATAGGAATTGGTGGTGACCCGATCATTGGTACAACTACACAGGAAGCGATTGAGCTTTTAATGAATGACCCCGAAACAGAAGGTATTGTGATGATTGGAGAGATCGGAGGAAATTTAGAAGCAATTGCCGCTCGTTGGATTAAAGAAAATGGTACAAAACCTGTTGTTGGATTTATTGCTGGTGAAACAGCTCCTAAAGGTCGTACAATGGGTCATGCCGGTGCGATTGTTGGTGGGCAAGATGATACAGCACAAGCTAAAAAGCGTATCATGAGAGAATGTGGCATTCATGTTGTTGATTCTCCAGCTGATATCGGATCAACAATGGTCACTGCGTTAAACGCATAATGTATCTGTAGATATATAAAAAAGGGGGATGATGCATATCATCCCCCTTTTCTTGTTGTTGCCCCCCTTAAAAGACTACTCCTAAGCGCAATGCAATGTTGTGTAAGGCATTTCTAGGACTCTTAGTAATAACGGAAGGATTCGGATTTGTAACCGTTGTTGCAGGAATATAATCTGTCTCACCACCGAATGTATTCGTCACATATATCAGTCCAGCATCATAATAGATAACAAATTCTAACCGAAGACCCCCTTCTGCATTATGAGAATATTAAGCGACTAATCAAGCACAAAT
>CAXQBA010000485.1:0-8038 GCA_964221885.1 Luminiphilus sp.
AGCTGAATTCATTAGAGTGAAATTATACAAACCATATCGAGTACCTGTACCTTCACTATTTGTATAATTGTAAATACCATATTTGGTACTGCTTGTAGAGCTATAGTTCATAGTCCTAGTTCCATAAGTAGCACCACTAGCAGCACCATCATGATAGACATATAGTCCATAATTGGTAGTCGCATCAGTATTTAAAATACGGGCATAAATTCGAGCATCATCTAAAGATGCTCCAATGTCAATATTACCACTAGTATTGATCCGCATATCTTCTTTATTATTCGTTTTGAAAACCAGATCCTGAGCATCTGAAGTTCCAATAAAGTTCGTACCTGCAACAGTGCCCGCATTACCCAGTAAGCCCCATGCATTAGAGGTTAGACTAGACCAACCAATGGCACCAGACCCATCAATGGTCAAAACATCACCTGCAGTACCATTGTTTAATGTGCCAAGCACACCAAAATTAGAGGCAAACACCAATCTAGAACCTGTTCCACTTAAGGCTGAAAAGCGACCGTTACCGATCACATCCAAGGCTTCAATTGGATTTGTCGTTCCTAGACCCACATAACCATTAGTATTTAATACAGTAATTCTTGGAATCGCTGAAGTCTGTAATGATAAATTCTCGTCATAGGAACTAACGATTCCCTCATCGACAATTATTCTTTTATTGAAATAATATTTTGTACGGTCTGTGTAAAAATGTGAATAACTACTATTAGCTGGACCTACTTTAGTCCATCCATAATTCGTTTGAATCTGTAATTGTGATCCACCATCACCTAATCGAACAATATCAATGCCCGGATCGGTCGGTTGAACATTAGATAACTCAAGTACACCGACTACATCAAGCTTTGCACTAGGTGTAGCAGTTCCAATACCTACATTACCCGCATTTGTTATTCTTGCACGTTCAATATTATTGGTCCTGAACACTAACGATTGGTTATCTAGTGTTCCCAGAAAATTGGATGATGGATTGGTACCAAAATTACCATACGTGTGCCATTCGTTGTTGGTATTGATGACCGAATTCGGATTCACCCATGTCATATTACCATTCGCATCTCCTCGAATGATGTATCCATTGACAGCACCAGGCCTCATGCGTATCGTCCCATTTACATCAAGCTTTTGAGTAGGAGCTGATGTACCAATACCTACATTACCAGTAGTTCTGTTTTGTAAAACAAGATTGTTTGTACCATTTATTTCAGCTTCAATAGACATGTAAGGGTCCCCTGTACCAATAGCTGCATTATTGTTTCCTGCTCCCGCAGAAGCATTGTAATAACCCATGATACCTGTTAAATAATCTCCGGTTTGGCGGTTTGGTAAGAATTCCATGAATGCCGAATTCTCACCCCACAAGCCTAAAATCCGACCATTTCCTTGAAAAAGTCCAGCGTATAATCGTGGACCAACAACCGATCCACCTCCAGAATTATGGAGACCAGTGGTACCGTAGACTGCTGCAACTACATCACCAACAGATCCTGTGAATGATGTAGTTGCTCCCAATGTACCGCCTACACCAACAGCTTTATTATTCGAACTAGCTGTGTTATTCAGATCAATCGTACCACCCGAAACATGACCAGTGGAGCCATACACACCAAAAGATCCATCAAACGTTCCGGTTGCAACTGAATAGTTACTAAAAGACCTTATACCTTGAACAATGTTATTCGTTCCATTTGATTCAATAAACGAGAGATTCACATCTGAGGACAAATTACCAAGTATATTATTAGATTGTATGGCTGATTTTTGAGCTGGATTTGTTGCATTTACCCACAATCCACCGGTGCCGTTGATCTCAACAGTACCCGCATCCGCATCTATGATTCGACCCGCTCCAGGGCCACCCTCATCATAGGCCATATCCAAGGTATTGCCTGGACCATCACCCAACTTCATCCACCGTACACCTTCCCAATAGTAAAAACCCACACCGTTTCCACCAACAACTGAAACATTATTGTTGTAAACTAAAAGACCAATGGCTGGTGCAGTGACTGGTGCAGCAATATTTATATCTGTAAGCGAAACACGTGGTATTAACAAACCACGTGATGGATCATTAATCTCCAATTTAGCGCTAGGGTGTGGCGTTGGCGTACCAATTCCGACATTTTGAGCGTGTATCGTTAAACTAAAAAAAGACAGCAGCAGTGCTACTATCATCGAAGAGGTTGATGTAGATTTCATGTGTGTTGGTAGTTGATTGTATCTAAAAATATGGAATTTAACCAAAAAAGCAAAATTAAATACGTGCAATATTGTGATCTTTAATAATTTTATCATGGCTTTGGTTTCTTATACAAAATTTAACAATCCACATAGATGGATTTTTTTACATTTACAGCATACAAATTACGTCGAACATGAGCTATAATACTACATGCAAGCAGTAGACTACAACAGTCATTGATGTAAATTGGGGAAGGCAAAAACAGAAAATCCAGATGGTTTATCTAAAGAAAAAAATGGGTCGATCAATGTTTTCATGCTGAACAGATTTATGTAAAATGGTAAATCTATCTAGCTTGTAAGAGTTCTTAAATATACAAAAAAAAAAGCGGAAATGGAATTGATGTTTATCAATTATGTAGCACCCGATCTTTCCATACAAACTTTGAATAAAAGACAGAGCTTATCACCAGAATCTGTAAATAAAAAGTATGAATAAAGAACGACAGCAAATACATCACAGGATGTACGTTTAATCGATAGTATCTTGCAATGGGCAATATTAAAAGTGCATCAGCTAAGAACTTAGTGATCAACATTGAGAGATAAACGTATAGATCATAGAATCGGTCGATAAAAAGAGGACCAATCAGAATCAGTAAGCTCGTCAAAAAGAACATAACCATCAATATCGTGGATTTTTTGGACCTCATCGCTCCCTGCTTGGTCCCCCATCGCAAACGTTGGAAGTACAGATCTTGCCAACGCTCAACCGCACTGGTTTGAACATAAGCATCCACACTTTTTATGAAGTGCACATCTAAAGGATACTTTTTTTTGAATTTATACAATAAAAAAACATCATCTCCAGATGGAATGTGTAGGTTTCCCTCATACCCATCCTCCTCCAAAAAAACATTCCGATCAACCATTAAACAAGCGCCATTACAAACGATTGGATCACCTACCTGAAATCCTGCTGCCGTAATAGTCATGGAGGCCATAAAATCATACATTTGAAAGTGATGTATTAATCGATTGTTTTGTGAAATAAAAACAGGACCTGCTATAAGTTTTGATTTATTAACTATTTGATAAAGAGCTAATTCAGGAACCAGATTAGGAGAAAGAATACAATCAGCATCCGTAAAAAAAATAAACTCCTTAGATGCATGATCAACACCCAGCTGTAACGCCATTTTTTTTCCGAAAGAATCACTATCAAGTTTCAACACAGTAACATCATCTAAAGTATCCAAAACGGCTAATGTCTGATCCGTAGAATGATCATCGACAACAATAATCTCATAATCTAAACCGTCATATATCTGATGTTTGATCGATGTAATGCAGGAACGGATCGTATGCTCTTCATTGCGAGCTGCGATTACAAAGCTGACGGAGAATCTGGGCTTATCATTCAGATTTGATGGTACCCTTTTGATCATCTTGAATCGAGAGCTGATCCATAGCATTATGATTGCATAAAAAAAAGTCAAAAGAAAAAATAGCCAAAGGATGGACATCAATAACCGAGTTAATTATTCTAAAATTATGATTTTTGTCACAAATAAAGTATTTTTAGGAAACGATCAAGCACACTTTTTTTAGTAAAAACTCTGATAGTATAAAACACGTAGACGAATTTAAACATTCACAATACACTCATAAAAAAGTGATGCTAACATTTATGTAATATGTTGAAGTTATTTTTAACGAGCATTTTACTGTATTCTTTTTGCCTCTCTCAGGCACAATTTGACGACTTCTCAGAAGACGCCCTACAACTTGCGGCCCGTATTGTAGAGAATAATCAATCGCACGTAATACCTACCAAGTTGATCTATCAACTTGATGATGCACTTGAGTCGATATCAAACTCGCACTCCCCTGCTGCTAATGCTGTAGTGCACCAATATGACATTCACCCCATGAATTTAGCAAACACAGAAAACGTGTTTGTCATTGTCGATAAGAATAGCCTGTGGATTGAAAACCTCAGCAATACTCCTATCCACAACCTTGTCCCTGAACCTTCCAAATTATCCCTTAAGGTCAAAGAAGAAACGAATGATTATAGCATGCTTGAATTGTCATACAATGACCCGATCAACATGAAATTTGTTGCAAATGAGGTATCAGTCCTAGACGATGTATGGATGGTTGAAGTTCCTATACAAAGCATGGATGCCAGTGATATACAAGTTCGAAAGATCTCAAACGGTTTCATCTTTACCTATATCTACAAGTTCAAGGGATGCGAAACCGGTTGTGAAGAGGCACATTATTGGGAGTTCTCTGTATCAGACAACGGAATGGTTGAATTCATCAATGAATATGGATCTGATATAACTCCTGAAACAAAATCAGAGAAAAAAGTAACTGTCATAGATGGTCTACGCTCTTGATCTTTTTCCCCTAATGTTTGTTTTACTTTTTTAAGATGCATATAATACTATGACAGATCAATCGATGTATGAAAACTTGAGAAAGGATTACAAAATGAACTCCCTTCAGCTAGATCAAGTTTTTGAAGATCCGATACGCCAATTCAAAAACTGGTTCGATCAAGCCCTGAAATCAGGATGTTTGGAAGCTAATGCGATGACCTTATCAACTGTAAACGAACAAATGCAACCTGATGCTCGAATTGTTCTCTTGAAAGGTATTGATGATAAGGGCTTTCGATTCTACACCAATTATGAAAGCCAGAAAGGCCAGCAGCTCAAACAGAACAATCAGGTATCTCTCGTATTTTTTTGGCCAGAACTTGAACGACAAGTACGTATCAATGGAGAAGCCATAAAACTATCAAAAGAAGAGTCTACACATTACTTTCACAGTAGACCCAGAAATTCGCAGATCGGTGCATGGTCATCCCCACAAAGTGAAATCATAAAAGATCGTGATATATTGGATGAGCGCGTTGCTACCTATCAAAAAAAATTCAAGCAAGAAGAGCCGATTCCACTACCAGAATTTTGGGGTGGGTATTGTGTAGTACCTTACCGAATTGAATTTTGGCAGGGCCGTTCAAGTAGATTGCACGACCGACTTCGTTACACATTAGTGGATATTGATGAGAAAAAGTGGAACATTGATCGCCTAGCTCCATAAGACCTAATCACGTAATTTGTTTTTGTATACGTTTTTGTAATAGAATATATAATCCAATGATCCCTATTCCCCCTAAACAACAAAAAAGGATCAAAGGGCCTTGTGCAGTCTCAACACCATAAGCAGTAGCTAGCTGATTGATCAAAACCCTGCAGGTCAAATAAAGGGTAACCCCAAGAGAACCTCCGATTAATAAAGCGGATCGAATATTTCGTAATAAAGAAGTAGAAATTACTTTTGGTTCGTAGCCAAGATCTAACAAGATTTGCACCTCTGAAAGATGTTCAGAGAGGTGTTTCCCAACAAATAAGATAAAAACTAAAATGGATAAAAACATCATTGAAACACCCAATACAAATACAAAGCCCAAAACCATTTTTATAGCTACCACCCACTCGCTTCCTATTAATGAACTTCTACTCAGTTCATAGCCTTTATCCTTAAAGAATGAAGCCATAGCTGGTGATCCAGGCTGATCAGTTCGAGCAATAACCTGTTTAATGCCTGAGGGCACACCCACTCCAAAGCGTTCATTGCAATATGACATGAATGAAGAAGGTACAAGTATCGAATTGATCGTGGATGTAAAACCATGAATGTATCCTTTAAACGACCGGCTTGATCCACGACCCGATATCTTGATATCAAAATCCATTAATCCGATGGCAGATGCAGGAATATTCGGTAATCCTTGTGAGGGAGCAAACCCATAGTTGTAAAGGGCTAAGTAGTCTTTTGATAGTACGATAGGTACTTTTTCCCCTTCTTTCCAATCAAAATCAGATGTATCCATTCCTAAAAATCGATTAGGAACCTCTTGAAAAAAGATCAACGTCCTAAATCCAAGGCGATCACTCTGCAACATTACCTCATATCGATTAGATTGAAATACAGCAATGTCGTAAAAAAATGATTGATCTTTAATGACGTCTATCTCTGTCTCCGAAAAAGATCGTTCTGCCCCATAATAGCGATCGAATTGCTTATTAATGATTAGAATATCAGCGGTATCATATCGGCCAAGTTGTAAAAGATCAACATAAAAATGAGCTGTTAACAATACTAAAGAAAGACCCAAAATTAAGCCAACTGTGGCTCCCTTTGACTGCCAAGTTGTACTTCGAACTCGAAGGATGGAATGGATCAGTTTCATCGGTAATAATTATAGAAAACGACGACGGGTCAACTTAATGAATTCTTTTGCCTTATTGATGCGTTGTTTATTCTTTTTCCAATCGTATGTACTCAGTATATTCGACTCCATCCATTGCCTCGCTTGATCAAAATCTGCACAAGCATTCAACTCAGTGAGAGCAGACTCTAATCTACCTTCTTCATTATTGAAAAGCTCTTTCTTAAATAGAAATCGATCATTCAATGATAAACATTTCGTAAGATCACTTATAGGCTGTTCACTAAGCTTCTGAGAAAGATCCGTGGCCTCTTTAAAAGCAAATAGATCATCAAATTCATTACTTAAGGTCGAAGATATATTTGATGACTTCTCATGATTAACCTTGTTAGATGTACCGGCTTCATTAGCCTCAGTTATCGATTTAGGTTTAACCTCAACTTGATGCGTCGTATCAGATAAGTCTACAATTTTTGCTTCCTCTGTATTTTTCTTTTCTTTTTGCTTCTTTTTACCAGATTTGGATTTATTGGCAAACACCATTACGGGTTTGGATCTTGAATTAGAAGAGTCCGCTGAAAGACTATCTTTTGTTGAAGTCAATTCAGATACTTGATCGGATTCATCATCGACTGACCTTTCAGGTGAAACCGGCTGCGATATTTCAGCAGTGTGTTCATCTGAAAATTCCAGAATGCACGTTTCATAAAACTCGCGTATAGCACCTAATAGGACATCCTTATCCAATTGAGAAAGATCCTGAGTTGCTTCAATATGTGCGAAACAGCGGTTCACTTTCTCCAGTCTGATTTTTATTTCTTTTTTGTTCATGATTTTATTTTTTTACCAATCTGTTCTTCTTTCCCAAGCATTTTGTTCTTGTATTTCCTCAATGATCGAAACATAACTCTGATATCTCAGTTCACTGATCACTCCATCCTCGATAGCTTGTTTAACAGCGCAGTTTGGTTCATTTATGTGAAGACAATCTGTGAATTTACATGATTTAGATGTAGTAAATATCTCTCTGAAATTATGAGCAACATCCATCGGTTCCATCGTATTAAAACCGAGTTCCTTTACACCAGGTGTATCAATTATCCTGCCACCATTTTCCAATGTGAACATTTCAGCAAAGGTTGTTGTGTGCATACCCTTACCTGAATAATCAGACAACTCTTGGGTTTTAATACCAAAGGTATTGTTCAACATATTAATGATCGATGATTTTCCTACTCCAGAGTGACCAGCCAATAAGGTCGTTTTATTGGCAAGCAAGTCCTCTAACTGGTCTTTGCCCACGCCCGTAAAAGCTGATACAAGTCGAGAGTCATAACCTATATCTTGATACATGTATTGCAAGCCCTGAATCATTTCGTTCTCTCCCTCATCTAATAGGTCTATTTTATTGATGATTAAGTAAGTGGGGATATTAAACACCTCTGTGGTCAATAAGAACCGATCGATAAATCCCAATTTTATACTTGGATTCTTTAAGGTGATGATCAACATTGCTTGGTCAATGTTTGCCGCAATAAGATGCATATAGTGTTTTTTGCGGGATGATTGTCGTAATACATAGTTACG
>CAXQBA010000486.1:0-4386 GCA_964221885.1 Luminiphilus sp.
ATGCATCATCACCTTCTTTCTTGTATACCGTCACGCTTTGATTATCGTTTAGATATTGATTTGCAAAACGAACAATATCATCTTTCGTGAAACTGCGAAGTGTTTCAAACTCACGCACATATTTATCCCAAGGCTGATCTGAAATAAAGGCATCCAAAAGAACATAAGCGATAGATGTAGAAGACTCTCTCTTCTTCAGTTCACTATACTCCATATCATTGATGATCGCTTCGATCATCCAATCATCAAAGAGACCATCTCGTAATTTCTTAACTTCTTTCAACATCAGATCTCTTGTGTCATTCAGCCCCTGCCCCTCTCTAGGCTCACCATATAACATAAAAAAAGAATAATCATTCACAGCCCAGGTTCCTGCGTATGCCCGCTGGCCAATGAGTTGTTTTTGTAACAAATTAACATCCATCAGACCAACCGAACCATTGTAAAGGATATTTCCTACTAAATTAGCTAATGGAATATCTTCATGGCTAACACCAGGTAAACGCCATGCCATTTGAACTCGCTCTTTCTCTCGACCAAAAACCTCTTTGATGATTGGTCCTTGAACCGGTTTTTGTGATTCAAATGAGGGAAGATTTAGTTTTTTCTTTTTGTAATTTCCAAAATATTTC
Source organism: Luminiphilus sp. (assembly GCA_964221885.1). Classification (GTDB taxonomy): domain Bacteria; phylum Bacteroidota; class Bacteroidia; order Chitinophagales; family Saprospiraceae; genus Aureispira. The sequence goes on from CAXQBA010000486.1 coordinate 633, forward strand.
TCCACCAATTGAATCGCCTCTTTCGGATCAAAGTCACCGGCCAACACAACCGCCATATTATTGGGTATGTAATATTTGTCAAAGAATTCGTGGATCTTATTCATTGAAGGTGTTTTCAAATGTTCACCTGTACCGATAGTTGTTTGTGTACCATATGGATGAGACGGACATAAATTTTCTAGCATGACCTTATACATCTTTCTAGAATCATTATTCTGCGAAATATTGAATTCCTCATAAAGGGCCTCTAATTCTGTATGAAAAAGACGTAAAACTAATTCTGAAAACCGCTCAGATTCAATTTTTAGCCATTTCTCCAATTCATTTGACGGTATATTATTCACATAGGCTGTTCGATCTAAGGATGTAAAGGCATTCGTTCCTTTTGCTCCCAGTGAACTGATCATTTTATCATATTCATTTGCAGCGACCAACTTTGCTGCAATAAAAGATAACGAATCAATTTCCTTATATATAGAAGCTCGGTCTGCCGGGTCAGCTACTCTATGTTTTTCATAAAGAGCAGCAATTTTATCTAAGATCTTCTTCTCCGTCTTCCAATCTAATGCCGCTATATTCGATGAACCTTTGAATAACATATGCTCCAAATAATGAGCTAGACCTGTTGCATCAGATGGATCATTTTTTGAACCTGCACGAGTCGCTATAAATGTTTGTATACGAGGCTCATCGTCCATGACACACATGTAAAGACGCATTCCGTTGTCTAAAGTGTAGAGTTGTACATTCATTGGATCACCATCCACTGTTTGGATATCCTCTTCAATCGTTGATAAATCTTTCATTTGATTACAGGCATTTAAGATTAGTAGTAAGCAGAAACAAGGTAGTGAATATTTCATGTGTTGAATTTTATGCGGTGAATATACAAAAAGGCTAGTTAGGTCTATTTTTTTTAAGAGTAAATAACACATAATCAAAGATACGCCCTCGTTTTACACAATTCTCTCTACTTACCTCTAGACCACACTGATTGAAGATATGTTTATATTGATCTGAAGTGTATTGATGTGGATGTAAAGCATCAGCGGGTATCCATTTGAAAATTTGTTGAAAAAAACCAAAGCGATGAGCATCGGTACTTACGTATGCAGAACTATCATCATGCATATATGCAGCAATATTTTCTATTGAAGCATGAAGATCATCTACATGATTGATAGCATTCAAACAAAAGATGGTGTCATAGGTTTTACTATCAGAGAAAGATTCCATTTTAGATGTTATAAAACGAATATCTGGATACATTTCTCGGCTAAAATGTTTCAGCAAATATTCATATTCTTCAATCAAAGGATCAACAGCAGTAACCTGACTCTCACCAATGACTGTAAAAATACCTGCTGGTCCGCAACCTAGATCTAAACAAGATGAACCAATATGTGGGATGTGATCTTCAATGAACGCTTGCCAATACGATCGTTTCCATTGCAGATACGTTGTTACATTTTTATTCTTCAGATATCTTTTCCACCAGATTCGTTCCAATTTTTGAGCTACTTCCCATTTCATTTTGTAAAATGCAAAATTAAAGTGAACGAATTTTTTCAGCGGCATCTTGAAGCATATCATCCGTTTTGGCAAAACAGAATCGCACAATCTTATTATCTAACCCACTCGAGTAAAAAACAGATATCGGTATTACTGCTACCCCATATTCAATTGTCATCCGCTTCGCAAACTCTGTATCTGATTCCGTACTGATGGCCGAAAAATCAGCAACCTGAAAATACGTTCCTGCACTGGGCTTTAATTGAAAAGAGGAAGATGTAAGCAAATCACAAAAGAGATCTCGTTTATGTTGAAAAAAAGAAGAAAGATTCTCATAAGTACTTCGATCCTTCAGATAGTCAGCTATAGCATACTGCATTGGCGTATTGGAGGTAAACACATCGAATTGATGTACTTTTCTGAATTCACGCATGATCGCTTCACTCGAAACTATGTAACCTAGCTTCCATCCTGTAGCATGCAATGTTTTACCGAATGAATACACAGCCATGGATCGCTTTCTTAGTGCAGGATAACTTAAAATGGTATGATGTTGTTTTCCGTCAAACACCATGTGTTCATATACTTCGTCAGATAAAATCAAAATATCGGTTCCTGACACAAGTTTTTGTAGTGCGAGAAAGTCATCATGGCTGAATGTACTTCCAGTTGGATTATGCGGTGTATTAATCATGATCATCCGGGTTTTGTCGGTGACCAAACTGCCAAATTCATCCCAATTAACCTGCCAATCAGGTGATTTAATTTCATAACAAATAGCTTTTCCACCTGCCAATTCAATGCTTGGTTTGTAACAATCATAGGCTGGTTCAATGATGATCACCTCATCACCAGGATGAACAAAAGCATGAATGGCACTGAAAATTGCCTGTGTAGCTCCTGAGGTAATATTCATCTCTTTCGATGGATCAATATCGACACCATATAAATAGTTGATCTTTTCAGATAAGGTTTCTACTAGTGCTGGTAAACCAGTCATAGGACAATATTGATTGTATCCCGCATTGACATAATATGCCACTTTATCTTTTAGAATGGGATCACAATCAAAATTTGGAAATCCCTGTGATAAGTTAATGGCTTGATGTTCGTTAGCCAAATTACTCATGACCGTAAAAATGGTTGTTCCAAGATTCGGTAATTTTGATGTAATATGCATAGCTACTGTATTGTTTTCACGAAATGTACAATATTTTAAAAAGATTGGGGTAGATTTAAGCGTAATAAAATTACACATCGATAATAGAGGCACTATGGAAGGAATATCAATAGGAAGTATAGCAAAGATCATTGGCGGTCAAATTGATGGAGACCCATCTATATTGATTTATGGACCAGCTAAAATTGAAGATGGAAAACCAGGTTGTATTTCATTTCTTGGTAATCCGAAATATGAGAAGTACATCTATTCTTGTCGATCTTCAGCTATTTTGGTAACGCTTGATTTTGAACCCAAACAAAAAATCGATGCAACCCTGATAAAAGTTCCAGATGTATACACAAGCTTAGGTATTCTCCTACAACACTTCGACCAATACCTTAAAGACAAGACACTACCTGTTATTGATCCTCATGCCATCATTTCACCATTGGCTACTATTGGTCAGAACGTTTGCATAAAAGCATTAGCTGTTATTGATGAAGATGTTACCATTGGTAATAATGTGACTATTTATCCACATGTGTATATCGCAAAAGGTTCGGTCATTCAAGACAATACAATTATCTACTCAGGTGTTAAGGTATACCATGATTGCCACATTGGGAAAAATTGTATTATCCATAGTAATGCAGTAATTGGAAGTGATGGTTTTGGATTTGCTCCTCAAAAAGACGGAAGCTATCAAAAAATACCGCAGCTTGGTCAAGTGTATATAGGTGACCATGTAGAAATTGGAGCGAATACAGTTGTTGACAGAGCTACCATGGATCAAACTAGAATTGAAGAGGGTGTTAAATTGGATAACCTGATACAAGTGGGTCATAATGTTACCATTGCCTCTAATACGGTTATAGCCGCACAGACAGGAATTGCAGGCAGTACAAAAATTGGAGAACGTTGCATGATCGGAGGTCAGGTAGGATTTGCGGGACATCTAGACATTGCCAATGGTACTATGATACAAGCACAAAGTGGCTTAGGGCAATCTGTCAAAAAGGAAAATACGGCCTTATGTGGAACACCTGCTATTAATTATACACAATTTTTTAAAGCTTCGAT
>CAXQBA010000487.1:0-2818 GCA_964221885.1 Luminiphilus sp.
GATATGTAATCCTAGAGTGAAAGCAGCATCTACACGTTCCTATTTGAATATGATCGAAGATGTAATCATCGATCCATCCAATCCACGAAAATTCACCATCATTAGTAATAGAGCCTATTTCCTTTTAGAAAATTCGACTGGATCGCTTCATGTTTTGCCATCGTATCATTATGATCCTCAAGGAATCATGCAGCAATTCAATTTATCTGAGTTAAATGATGCTGAATCATTGGAAGAAATAGAAAAAGATCCATTGATTAAAGAATTCGCCGATCAATTTAATACCCAATTCGGTCAAGACTCAGAAAGGGTCAAAGGAGCTGGTCCTTATAATATTACACAGTTTTCAACACATCAATACATTACATTAGATAAAAAAGAGTTCTGGTGGGGCGACCGGGTGGATGTCGATTATATTGCTGCATATCCTCAAAAATTAATGTATAAGATCATCGATGATGATAATGCCTCCATCGTAGCACTCAAAGAACAAGAGATCGATGTGATGTCATATATTCCTGCTGATCAATATATTTCATTAAAAACAAATAAGAAGGTTTCAACAAATTTTCAGATAACTGCGACGAATGGATCGGTATACCAGTTTGTGGGCTTAAATGCGAAGAACTCGATCTTAGCCGATCTAGAGGTTCGTAAGGCCATTACCCACTTATTTGATAAGGAACAACTGGTTGATCTACAAAATGGTCTATCAACACCAGTTTTTGGTCCCGTTGTTCCAATCAAATCCTACTACAACGATACGTTGCCAAAATACACATTTGATATTGAAAGAGCAGCTTTCATATTAAAAGCAGCAGGATGGGAAGATAAAGATGGTGATGGTATATTGGAAAAAGTCATTAATGGTACTGAACGAGAACTTACACTAGAATTTTTATATCCACAGGGTAAGGCCTTTTACCGCGATATGGCTCGGATTTGTAAGGATAATGCAAAACGTGTTGGAATGGAGATCGAATTAAATCCTAGTGAATGGGCAACTATGGTAGAGGATCTTCGACAACGAAACTTTGATCTAGCCGCTTTAGCGTGGAGTACCAGTGCATTGCCAGACGATTTTAAACAGATCTGGCACTCTGAAAGTACGTCGTATGATGGATCTAATTTTGTCAATTTTTCTTCATTATTAGCTGATAACCTGATCGATAGTATTCAAGTATGTATGGATGAATCATTGCGCAACCATTATTATCGATCTTTTCAACAAGAAGTAGTGCGTCAATTTCCATATGTTTTTCTGGTTTCTCCTAAACGATGTATGGCCATACATTCTCGATGTAAAAATGCGAACGCAGAAATGACAAGACCTGGATATACAGCTCGTCTTTTTCAATTGAAATAATACCACATTCTTTGAGTGATATAGAATTACACGATGAATTTCTTGACTGTCTGAAGGAAATGGAGGATGTTGATCAACCTTTATTTATAACCGGGCGTGCCGGAACAGGAAAATCAACCCTCTTGAGTTATTTTGTGAAACATACTTCAAAGAAAGTCGTGGTTCTAGCTCCAACAGGAATTGCTGCCTTACATGTTGGTGGACAAACGATCCACTCTTTTTTTGGCTTTCCACCCAGACCCTTGAAGAGAAATGAATTAAGGCGAAGTCGCTCCAAGATCTACACTAAAATTGAGTTATTGATCATAGATGAGATATCAATGGTACGTGCTGATATGTTAGATCAAATCGATCAGTTTCTGCAGATTAACCGATCAAATAGTACCCCTTTTGGTGGTCTTAAGGTTATTTTCTTTGGTGATCTTTTTCAATTACCTCCAATTGTTCGCACGCCCGAAGAACGGGCACTTTTTTCACAGGTATATAGTAGTCCATATTTTTTTTCGGCTAAAGTATTCGATTCCTTATTTGTCCAACTTCAAATGATCGAATTGCAAACGGTTTATCGTCAAAAGGAACTTTCTTTTGTGCGGTTGTTGGATAATATTCGTATGTCTCGTATTGATTATGACGACCTTGAAACAATCAATCAACGAGTATGTCAAACCCTTAATAAAGAGGGGCAGCCTATTGTTTTGTCTGCTCGAAATGCATCGGTCGATGCTATGAATCAAAAAGCGCTGGCTGCCTTAGATACACAAGAATTCCAATATATTGCATCTAGTACGGGAACGATTCAGAGTATTCCGGCTGAGACGCCCCTGAGGCTAAAGGTAGGCGCTCAAGTTATGATGCTGATTAATGATCCAAAGCGTCGTTTTGTCAATGGTTCGATTGGAACAGTTCTTCAGCTTGAACCAGATCGAATTCAAGTAGCCATAGATCAGGGAGATGGTGTATACAGGACGATCGATATTGAAAAATTCGAATGGAATGCGCAAAAATATGATCTCAATGCGAAAGGAGAGATCGAAACAAAGGTGGTTGGAACATATCAACAATATCCGATACGACTTGCCTGGGCGATAACCATACATAAGAGTCAGGGTAAAACATTTGAGCGAGTTATTATTGATATGGGTAAAGGAGCTTTTGCACCCGGTCAAACATATGTTGCATTATCACGTTGCAAAACGCTGGATGGAATACAGCTCAAAGTTCCATTGAAACCGAGGGACATTATGGTCGATCCCAGAGTATTGGAATTTTATATGCAGCACCGTTGATCAAGACTTTCGCTTAAATAGGCTAGTGATCGGCTCTACGATATTCTTGGTCAATTGGTCTGATGTAGCGTCTTTAGCACCATACTTAAGTGGTATTAATGAGCGTCCGTATTGAATGGTGCCAGCCATACGATCCCAAATTGCAAGAGTTGAACCGAAATTTTTG
>CAXQBA010000488.1:0-4833 GCA_964221885.1 Luminiphilus sp.
GCGGAGGGAAATTGGGCATCATTTGCTATTTCCCCCCTTACTTCACGTTCACTAAACGCCGACATAACTTCCTGTAGTAATCGGTATCGGTATCGACGTTTGATGTGATCAAGAATCTCAAAATCCAAGGGTTGAAAGATGATGAGTGAGTGACCAGATACATGATGTCCACAATTTCGGAGCGTTTGAAAAAAGGGACTATCGACCGTTTCATCTCTTGTTATGAATATTGAGCTAGGCATCCGTCTTAGTTAATGCATCTACAATGGATTCAGCGAGTTGATTTGTTGTTCTTGACGACATATTGAAAAAACGGAGTGGTTGATCGACACCATGTGAGTAGACAGACCATACATGATAGTTATTTAACGTGTCTTTTTCACAATAAACACCCAAGGGTAAATGGCAACCACCATCCATCAATTGTAAAACACGACGCTCAATGTTGGTGCAATCAGCTACGTCTTTTTGGTGTAGGTTTTTGAGAATTCGACGCATGGTTTTGTCTTCTTTTTTACATTGCCATGCTAAAACACCTTGAGCTGGAGCAGGTATGAATTCTTTTGGACTTAATCGAATGAAATGATATGGACTCATATCAATATTGAGACGATTAATACCGGCTGTAGCTAGAAGAATTGCATCGAATTGTCCATCCTGTAACTTCTTGAGTCGAGTTGGAACATTTCCACGAATATCATTGAGTTGAATGTCGTTACGAATATACTTTATTTGTGCCTTTCTTCGTGCGGATGACGTACCTACGATACCATTTTTGGGAATTCCTAAAGGCGTATTTTGGTCATAGCAATCTTTACGTACGATCAACGCATCCGCACTATCTTCTCTGTATGATACTGCAGAAATACAGAGTCCTTCAGGTTGTGAGGTTGGCATATCTTTCATAGAGTGAACTGCTAGATCGATTTCACCATCAAGAAGAGCTTGTTCGATTTCCTTGGTAAAAAATCCTTTTCCTTCAATCTTGTCAAAGCTTAAATGTTGAATCTGATCTCCTTTAGTTTTGATGATCTTTAATTGAGATTCAATACCTATTTTTTTTAACTCAGATTGGGTGAATTCGGCTTGCCAAAGAGCTAATTTACTACCACGTGTACCAATGGTTACGGATTTCATACAATAAATGTGTATTTATGGATTTGGCGAATGTATAAAAAATATCAGATTAATACCACTTTGCTACTTCTTCAAATTTTTTCTTACCGATATCAGGAACCATACAATCATCAGCTGCAATACCAACAGGTAACAAAAGAATGGCTGTCTCGTTTTTGGGGCGGTTAAGAATTTTTTCAAGGAAACTCATTGGGCTTGGTGTATGTGTAAGAGTACACAGACCCGCCTGATGAATGGCAGCGATCAAAAAACCAGACGCAATACCGACACTTTCGTTCACATAGTAATTTTTATATTTTTCACCATCTATAAGATCGTAGGATTTTTTTAGAACAACAATCAAATAGGGTGCGTCCTCTAAAAAAGGTTTATGTTCATCGGTTCCAAGTGGTGCTAAGTCTCTGAGCCAACTCTCTGTCATACGTTCTTTATAATTCAATTTTTCCTCTTTCTCTGCCGCTTCACGTATCTTTCGCTTGATGTCAGCTGATTCAATTATACAAAAAGTCCAAGGTTGTTTATTAGCTCCTGACGGAGCAGAACTAGCTGTCATTATTATATTCTCAATAACGGAACGTGGAATTGGGGTAGAGGAGAAGTGACGGATTGATCTACGCTGTTTTAGTTCATTGTAAAAAACTTCACTTCTTTTGGTCATCTCATCACTTGATAATTTTGACATCTTAAAGGGAATGAATGGATATTCCTTAGCCATTGAGAATAGATTTTAAACGAACAACTTCAGGTAATGAACTGATTTTTACTGATATCACCAAAAAATCAAGAGATAAACCTAGATCGATACTTGCATCGGTTGTGCATCGGGACAGATATTCAATAATTTTTGAGATGATATTTGGTTGATCTTCTCAGGTTCGTAATCTGCTTTTACTTTTATGTAATTATCCGTAAAGCCGGTCATATGTTCACCTTTTTGTTGCATTTCAAGGAGAACTGGTCGGTTAGAACCAATAAATTGATTGTAGAAAGCTCGTCTTTTCTTTTCTGACAGAATACGAAGCATCTCATTGCGTTGTCTTCGAATATCCATGGGAACTTTACCTTCCATTGAAGCAGCTGGTGTATTGTCTCGTTCAGAATAGGTGAATACATGCAGATAATTGACATCTAACTCCTGGATGAATCGATAGGTTTCTAAGAAATCTTCATCAGTTTCACCAGGGAAACCAACTATAACATCCACACCGATACAACAATCAGGAATCCATTTACGGATCGTTTCAACTCGTTCTTGATAGAGCTCTCGACGATATCTTCGTCGCATCTGCTTGAGTTGTTTGTTATTGCCTGACTGTAAAGGAATATGAAAATGAGGCATGAACCTTTTAGATTCAGCGACAAATTGAATGATTTCCTCTGTGAGTAGATTTGGTTCTATGGAAGAGATTCTAAATCGTTCGATACCTTCGATGTCATCAAGTTCACGGATCAGATCAATAAATAACGCTTCTTTTTTCGGTTTAAGCCCTTCGATCACTTCGGTGCCATTTCCAAAATCACCTATATTCACGCCGGTGAGAACAATTTCTTTAACACCCATTTGAGCGATCTCGCGTGCATTATTCAGGATAGATGGAATCGAATTACTACGACTTGCACCTCTAGCTTGAGGTATCGTACAGAATGAACATTTGTAATTACAGCCGTCTTGTACTTTTAGAAACGAACGAGTACGATCCCCAAAAGAAAAGGCATTCACAAACGTATTGGCCTCCTTTACATCTCCTGCAGCTACCATTCCTTTCTCAGGTGACTTGCTAAGATCGTCAATATAATCTAGAATTCTGAATTTCTGAGCAGCGCCAAGTACAAGGTCTACACCTGGGATCTCACTGATCTCATCAGGCTTTAATTGTGCATAGCATCCCACAACGATCACATATGCTTGAGGTGCATTACGAAGTGCTTTTCGAACGGCTTTTCGGCATTTTCGATCTGCAAAGTCAGTAACAGAGCAGGTGTTTATTATGTAAATATCCGCTGATTGTTCAAAGGGCACCTCTCCATATCCAGCCTCTTTGAATTGGCGACTGATACTAGAGGTCTCTGAAAAATTTAATTTACATCCTAGTGTATGGAATGCGACAGTTTTTGGTGTGGCCACGGCACTATATTTTTTGCAAATTTACAAAAAAAACAAGCATTTTCCAGACAGATGTACTAGTGGTATGCTTTATACATCAAATAGGCATCTAAAATTACCATGGCTGCCATGGATTCAACGATGGGGACAGCCCTCGGCACAACGCAGGGATCGTGTCTACCTTTTCCTTCGATCTCTGTTTCTTGACCGTTCGAATTGATCGTAGATTGGCTTTTCATGATGGTCGCAACAGGTTTGAAACCTACATTAAAATGAATGGGCATACCATTCGAGATTCCTCCTTGAATTCCACCACTGAAATTCGATGACGTTTTAGCTGAATCACCATCCATGTAAAAGAGGTCGTTATGCTCCGATCCTTTCATTCTAGTACCCCCAAAGCCCGAACCATATTCAAATCCTTTGCAAGCATTGATGCTAAGCATGGCCGATCCTAGTTTAGCATGGAGTTTTTCATAGATGGGATCACCCAGACCAATAGGACATCCGTTTATCACACAATGAATCGTTCCACCAACAGTATCACCATCTTTTCGGGTTTGCTTGATCAATGATTCCATTTTTTTTGCCGTCTCACCATCAGGGCATCTGACAGGGTTTGAATCGATCAATGAAAGGTCTACGGAGTGTATATCTTCAACTTCAATAGTATGCACCTTAGACACAAATGCATGTATGGTGACACCCATTTTAGAGAGAATGGATTGTGCTAAAGCACCAGCTGCAACCCGTGCTGCGGTTTCTCGTGCAGAGGATCGTCCACCTCCACGATAATCTCTTATTCCATATTTTGATTGGTAAGTAAAATCTGCATGAGACGGGCGAAATGTATCTACATTATGTGAATAATCTTTTGGTTTTTGATTGGTGTTACGTATAAAAAGACAGATAGGCGCTCCAGTTGTTTTTCCTTCGAAAACACCAGACAAAACCTCAATCTCATCGGGTTCTTTTCGCTGTGTTACTAAGTTAGATTGTCCGGGCCTTCTACGCTGTAACTGTTTACGTATAAAGTTGATGTCAAATTCATGGGATGGTGGACATCCATCGATCACCACACCGATGCCTTCACCGTGTGATTCACCAAAAGTTGTCATTTTAAAAAGACGTCCGAATGAGTTACTAGACATATTTGTATTTTATTGACCTACTTCGAAAGCTCCTAGACTTGGAGTATTCACTGATCGATTCCTGCCAAGTGCATCCTGTGTGACTCCAACAGGAAAACCTGTATCCTTAGCAGGTGAGCCAACCGAATCAATCCGAAAATCATAAATGTCCACGTCATTGAATAATGGATCTTGATTGGTTATACTTGCTGCATTTATGGATTGAGAGAAGGTATCTACTTTCATTAGGCAATTATTGAAAGAAAATGGAAAAGAACTGTTTGCATTATTTGCAAATAGAACTTCAGTTTCTTCATTTCGGTTTCCATAAATGATACAATTATCAAACGTTGCCTCACTTGGATTGCTATTTATATAAATAGTTTCATCGAAATCAATGTAAAAATCACGGATACTTAATATGGGTTCCGATCGACTAACTAGTCCAGATCCATAATTAGC
>CAXQBA010000489.1:0-5288 GCA_964221885.1 Luminiphilus sp.
GTAACTGTGGCCGGGTTTGTGCGTGTAGTACCTGTCATATATATGTTGAAAAAGGTGAAGAGCTACTCAGAGAGATCAGCGATAGAGAGGAAGATTTTATAGACCGTGCGATTCGTCCAAGACTAGAATCTAGGCTTTCTTGCCAATGTGAGATCCTTGAATTGGATGATGACTCAATCATTGAGGTTCTTGTACCCGATCAGTCACAAATTATTGGACACGAACATTAAAAAACATGGGATTCGAACTCGATTTACCGATTCATTGGCAGGACCACGAAGATATTGCCATGGCACTTTATGAAAAATTCGGGGATGATTTTTCGGAATCAAAAATTTACCGAATACGATTTACTGATCTTTTAGAATGGATCCTTTCACTTCCCAACTTTGTTGGAAAAAGAGAGGATTGTAACGAAGGGCATTTAGAGATGATCCAAGCTAAATGGGTCTATGAATGGCGTGAAAACCAATAAGAATTTTGGCATACCTCGATAAATTAGCGGATATCAATACTAGTATTCTAGATGTGGACGGTGTCCTAACGGATGGATCTGTTTACGGACACGCTGATGGCTCATTGCAGCGTAAAATGAATGTAAAAGACGGTTTTGCAATCAAATGGGCCCTTATCAAAGGTATTCAATTCATTATTATAACTGGTGGAACATGTGAAGGCGTCAAAAAAAGATTAGAAGGTCTCGGTGTGCAACATATATACCTTGGTGTTCAAAATAAAAAAGAACTCTTCAACCAACTCGTTCATTCTGGACTATTTGATCCTCACCACTGTTTGTACATGGGCGATGATATTCCTGATCTAGCTTGCATGAGACATGTCTTATTACCCTGCTGTCCTGCTGATGCCTGTCCAGAGGTCTTAGCAGTTAGCGATTACATATCCCATCAATCAGGTGGACAAGCCTGTGTCAGAGACATTCTTGAAAAAGTACTTCGAGTTCAAGATAAGTGGAACTTCACCGATCTTGATCAGTAATTTATTATAATGTCTGTGGAATCCAATTTCTGTATCCACTTCTCAATCAGAGCCACTCCTTCCTCATGAATAACTGAGCGACCTAATTCAGGCATCATGGCACCTGGGTCCGTACTTCGCATCCGGTATGGTAAAATGGATGCCTCAGGATTTCCAGGAACGATCGTGTAAAGACGCCCACCAGAACCTTTCCCAGTAGCCACGGGTGTCTTATTGATTCCATATATACGATCCAGTGGTTGATGAGCTGACAATACCAATCCGGAAGTTCCTCCAGAACCACCTTCACGATGACAATGTGCACAATTGATATCTAAATATGCTTTTGCACGAAGCGTAAGATCAGCGTTTTCATCAAAACAATACGGATAATGATCAACTTTATTTGAATCATATGCGACTAGGATAGATTTTTCTTTAAAAAAGGTGAGTTGATTCACTGATTTTCCATCCTTATCCAGTTCTTTATCTAAATGGATTGCTCTTGGCCCTATTGGTTTCAGAATATCATTTTGATTATGACAAGATTTACATTGATTCTTATTAGGAACAACATGTTCGAAGGTCGAACTTGGCACTTCTACATCTTGCCTTAAAGTCACCAAGGCTCCTGTGGGTTTATAAAAGGCATCAGACTGATCCTCGTTCCATATATATGGATAGGCATACCAAATACCTTCAGATAAGATCAATAATCTTGTCTCAATAATATTAGGAACAGATGATCCTGTTTTCTCGTCTATAAAATGCTTGATCAACACGGTTCCATCAGGAAAGGAAAACACCTCATAAGGATCAAAGGTCATAGCCTGATCCTCTGGAAGATAGACAAATCGAGACTTTGATAGATAATCTGAAAATAACTCATTTTTCAACTGATAGGGAAAAACATGCTGATTGGGGTTCAATGAATGCAGATTACCTGTAAAAAAGCCGTAGGATGACAACTGTGATAAGGGATGTCCTTTCGTAGATACGTCTACGGAGGTTTGACACGATTGACTGTATAAAACCATGATTACACCACACACAATAACACATAACACCTTCCGCATTTTGTCTATCTATTTATCACAATCAAAAATCGAACTCTCAGTCATATTTGACTTCATCATCATCGGATCTGCTCCTTTGTCTGCATGCAAGTTAATCACAGGATGTGTTCCATTCCCTTGAATACATATTGCATGGTCTAAAAGCGGTATTCCATCTGAGCCAATATGTTGTGGGTTAAAAATACCATCTACCACAATACCAGCAGTTTTCCCATCAAATAAAAAAGCAAAAAGCTGGCCAAATTGAGTGGTCGTATCTGATACCAAATCTGCATCAAATTGAATGTCGTTATCTGTTAAGTTAATTTGAGAACAAAATGGATCATATTCATTGGATGAAAAAGCATTTCCAGTAAAAAGCCAACTCATCATGCCCATACTCATCGTTTTATGTTGAAGCACCTTATTATTATTTACTGTAACTTCTCTATGTGCCATGACTAAAACTCCTGTACCAGGAGGTAGCATATTCACAACATTTCCTGGAGCAGAGAAATTCATGCCATTATTATTTTCAATAGTATTATTAAAAATATGCACATCCTCACCATTTGCTTTCGGTAGATCAGGCATATCGAATACCAACATACCACCTGTATTATCATAACAATGATTATTGAATACCTTAGCATGACTCGAATTTTCAATTTCGATTCCAGCAACATTATCAAAAGCGGTATTATTTGAAACGATGATATCCTCGGATTGCCCTACATAGATTCCCGCATCCATTGCAAAAGAAGCTTTACATGAATCGATCACAACACCACTACACGAAACAGGATATAAGCCATAGGCACCGTTATCAGATCGCTTACCCCTAGTCCAAGACACTGAAATACGGTCAAATAGTACATTCGAGCAATTCTGAACTTTTATCGCATCTCCTTTCGTATCTTCCACAGCAAAATTTCTGAGTGTTATACTATCAACATTCTTGATGAGCAGTCCTTCTGCACCCTCTACTTGATCTATAAATGAAAGCGTAGTTTGTTCCATTCCAGCTCCTTCTATTATGACATGACGAACGCCTTCAAGACTCAATTGTCGACGTATTGAAAACGTTCCAGCCGGAATACGTATGATCTGTCCATTCTTGCAGTTAATCAATTCTTCCAACAAATACGTCTCTATATCAGCAGGAATAGCTTTTGAAGGACTATTACAAGACATACACTGTAAAAGAAGTAATATCAATGTGAAAAGATATAATAGTTGATTGGTCAAATGCTTCATTTTAGTACTTTTACAGTAATATACTACCAATTTGAAGGATATACATTAAACAACACCATATTTATGATTTTTAGCTATCTAGTCCCAATACTATTGATCTTACTTGTTTACCAATTTGTCAAACAGAAAAGATCAATTAAAAATAAAGACTACGACTATAGATATTATGAAGAAGGTCCTTATGGTGAGCGAAAACAAAGAACATGGATCGACAAGATCAAAGATTGGTTTCCCTTTTCATGTTTTCTGGTTTTCAATTGTATTTGTATGCAAAGTTGTCGACCAGATCCACAACCTCTGTCTAAACAATATCCAACAGGCTATTTTTGTGTCAATGAGGGTATTTTTGGTCAAACATCGGGAACAGTTAGTCACTTTGACCCCAATACCAAGGTGTCAACAGACCAAATATTTGCTTCCGTCAATGATCGTCCATTAGGAAATGTGGTTCAATCAATTGCTTTTACAAACGAATTGGCATTTATAGTTGTCAACAACTCGAATAAGATAGAACTTGTAAACGCCCTTAACTTTGAATCAATCTCACAGATCGCTCCGCTTCAACAACCTCGTTATGTCACTTTTAATTCCGATGATATTGCTTATGTCAGTCAATGGGGTGATAATGGTATTTCTGGACGGATCAGTAAAGTTAATATACCTTCAAGGCTCATTGTTCAAACTGAATTGATCGGCACAGGACCAGAAAAAATGGCGCATTCTAATAACCGTTTATATGTACCATTGAGTGGTGGTTATCAGACGAATAATAAAATTGTGATTCTAAATGACCAAACTCTAGAATGCACTGATTCAATTGAGGTAAACGATCGCCCGTTGTCTTGTCAGATTGATCAAAATGGTTCTCTATGGGTCCTTTGTGCTGGAAAAACCGTTTATGCAACATACCCTAATGTAGATACATCTTCAAGTACACCAGCTGCTATTATTCAGATTGATACGAGCACGAAGAATACAATGATGAAGATTGAAATGGAGAAAGGACTGTCACTTTCTAATTTGATTTTGAACCTTGATCAAAATGAGGTTAATTACTTAAAAAATGGAGCTATTTATCAATATAATACCTTAACCAATCAAGAAGTAGAAATTGCTAATAATGGATTTTATGGATTGGGGTATGACCCTGCAACAGATCGTTTATTGGGTGCCATTAATAATGGCATTAATCCTTCAAAGGTTGTACTCTTTTCAGGTCAATCAGCAGTAGATTCATTTGATGTTGGCACATTCCCTAATTCGATAATCGTCCGATAAGAATAGCCACTTAAAAAAAAGAGAGGATCACAAATGTGATCCTCTCTTTTTTTTGAGATGGAATAAATGATTAATTAGCAGTACTTAGCGTATATACTAGACCAAAAGTCAATCCACCCATCACATTCCATGCCTGTTCTCTGTGAAATGCACCGCTTTTCTCAACAGTTGGATACATCGCGTCATAGGGAGAAAATAAATATGACAATCCAAAAACACCACCTTGGGTATCGTAACCAAAACTTGCTGTACCCTCCGCTTCAGGATTGGTTAGAGAGGTTTCCAAATTCAACATAATGATCATCTTCAAATAATCAGTCAAACGAATTTGAGATCCCATCTGGATAGATACACCAATCACAAGTTCATTATAAATTTTAGCTGTTGTGTTGGTAATCTGTGCACTACCCCCAAGAGGTTCCCATAGAGATATTTCACGATTCAGATCAATACCCGTATTTGCGTCATAGTTACCGACACCTTCCAAGCGATCGTCCAAATATTTACCACTTAAAAGGAAATCAAAATGAGGTCCGATTCGGAAAAAGAAACCACCTGATTCAGTTGGATCAGAACCTACTTCGATCCACAATGGAACACGAAGGTAATTTAAGGTTCTAGAAAATTTCTTTCCTTCATAGCTATCAGTTTTGTCATGGACATAGCTAGTTACGTGATTGTTATACATCAATCCCGTAGAAACACTGAATCGGTCATTAAAAC
>CAXQBA010000490.1:0-6183 GCA_964221885.1 Luminiphilus sp.
TGGAAACATTCCTTAAAGCAAACCCAGGGCTTCGCTCTCGATTTGATAAGATATTGACATTTGACGATTACATCTCTGAAGATCTCTATCAGATATCCTTAATGATGTTCGAAGAGGAAGGAGTCGAGCCCGATGAAGAAGCAAAAATCCACCTTAAGAAATATTTGGAATTCATTTTTGAATATCGTGATAAGTATTTTGGTAATGCTCGTACAGTCCGAAATATTGTGAATGAAGTACTTAGGAATCAAAGCCTACGTTTATCCGCTATCCCTACTAAAGATAGAGATGATGCGCTGATCCACATTATCAACTTGGACGATGTCTCTACACTGACCTTCTTGCACGATGATGATATATTCAGTAAAAAATCGATTGGGTTTCGAAATAAATCAGGTCAGTAATATCCATGATGGATAAAATACATGAATTAATTTCTCGTGGTCTATCTTCAACAACAACTCTTATTGAGCCCCTCGGTTCTTCACAGGGTCCTATCTTTAAAATTACCGATGGTACTAAGCGGTGGATCGCTAAATGTTTGAAAGGGCCAAACGCGCTACATAGGCTATCTTCAGAGAAAAAGGGATTGGATCTAATCAACTCTCATTGTAAAGGTCTTTGCCCAACATCACTTCCCATTATACAAGAAGGTGCGTATGTCATGCTCATCATGGATCATATCAATGATTCATCTGTGGCATCTGATGGCGTTCTGATAGCTGATGTATTGTGTCAGCTGCACCGTGTAACGGATGAAACATTTGGCCTTACTTACGACAATTATATTGGTGAGCTACCTCAATACAATACACCATATTCCGATTGGCCAACCTTTTGGTATGAACGACGTATGATTCCTTTGATCGAACATGCCACTCGATTTGATTTATTGGATTTCCATTCTCTCCCATCCAGATCACAGTTTATAAGGTCATTGACAGAACAACAAGAATTCCCTTTCTCTCCATGTTTAGTTCATGGTGATTTATGGCAGGGGAATATGTTATTTGAGGCGCCTAATGGTACGCCACGATTAATCGATCCTGCTATTTATTTCGGAGATCCCATGGTAGATATTGCGATGATGGAATTATTCGGAGGTTTCCCGGCGAGTTGTTTTTCGGAATATTTTGAACGTCGCCCCAACAGTAATAAAAATTGTATTCCCATATATAAACTCTATTATTTATTGGTGCATCTTTGTATGTTTGGTTCATCCTACTTGCGAGATTGCAAGCAAATTCTTTCATTTATAAAAAGGTTTTAGTATGAAATTCTGGTCCTTTTTTTTATTCTTCAATTCCATTACTTTTATTTTATTTGCTCAATATCCTGATCAGGTAATTACGATAGATTGTAATCCGAATGGTAAGACCGAGTACTCAGCAAATCTCAACAAAGGATCCCTAATTAATGATTTATACTGGGCTTCAAATAGTAGCGTCGCCTGTTTTCCAGCCACGCAAAATCTAAAATTTAATGGAAACCACGTACTTCATGCATTTGATCTGCCACCCTACGCGAATGTATCCATTACAGTCACACCTAAAGACCCAACAAAAAATATGAGTTTGTATGCCTATCAACAAGGTAAGACCAGTTATTACATTCCACCTACTCTTTCCCGCTGCGTCAGTTGTGAGGCTGATCATAAATGGGATTATCCCAAACGTGGTAAAACACAAGATCATTCCAGAACAGTTAGCCTGAATTCAATTCGAAATCCATACAATGTCGTCGTTGGTGTAGTAGGTGCAAACGGATTAAAAGAGTGTGATTACACACTTACCATTCAAATGGAATCCAAAGATATGAGTCCCAAAAACCAGTCTCCTTTGAAAGTTTTCAAAGCACCTTCAAAAAAGGGTAGTTCTCTTCAATACACAGCTTCTTTGGACGAAGGTGTAAAGGTACATGACCTTTCATGGGCATCAAATAGCAGTGTAGCTTGTTTCCCAGCAACCCAAAATCAAAAATTTAATGGGAACCATG
Organism: Luminiphilus sp.; assembly: GCA_964221885.1. GTDB lineage: Bacteria > Bacteroidota > Bacteroidia > Chitinophagales > Saprospiraceae > Aureispira. Next base: position 1,996 of record CAXQBA010000490.1, read on the forward strand.
TTCATTTTTTAACCGAAATTCCTTCTCGCTCAAAAATGACTATAACTGTCATTCCTAAAACCAAAACAGCCAATCTAAGTTTATATGCATATCAGGTTGGATTGAATAACACCGCAATGGTTCCTAATTTAAGCGCCTGTGTATCATGCGAAGCTGATCATAAATGGGACTATCCCAAAAGAGGCAAAACACAAGACCATACACGGTCCGTATCACTGATGTCTGTTAATAACCCTTACAGAGTTGTCATTGGTGTAGTAGGTGCTGATGGATTAACAACAGGTGATTTTGATCTGATCATTCAAGTCGAATGATTTCCTAATTGATCCCTAACTCATCCATGTTTGGAATATGACGACCGTGCCATTTATTAACTACAACACCATCTTTAATCAAAAGTAACCCTGGATTCGAGCGGATAATGGTTTTGATCAATTTCTCGTCCGCTACCGTAAAATTATAGTTATTTCCAACTTCTTGCTTAAAGCTGGATAGTTCTTGATGACTGATGTAATTATACATACAGCGTGTTGTTACGCCTGACTCAGATGCTGTTTGTGCAAGTTGTCCTATCTTTTTAAAGCTTTCTTTGTCTGTTTTATCTAAATCAACCGCTAAAACTAACATTTGGTATCCCGGTTGCTCAAGTACTTCGTAATTGTCAAAATATTGAATTTGAGAGGTACAACCTGGATCAATAACTTCAGATCTTGTCTTATCAGAATCTACTTCCCAATCTGGCTTTCCAGTTTCAGGATTCGGCGACCAAAACTTTTTATTTTCAGGCTTAACTAAATCTTGAGAGTTCACTTCAACAACCTCACCAGTGTTACTATTACGATATGTAAGGTACGTAACTGACTGTGTTGGATTATTCGCACAATCCTCTTTAGCTTTATTCAGATCGACTCCAACAGCAAACGGTCTAAAGTCCACCATGGGAATATCGAGGTAATAATTTTTCAAACAAAAATAAAAAGAAGCCACAACTAAAATTGACACAACCGCTCTTCGAGTATGAATAGGCCCCAACTTACCGTGTAATGATATCAATGAATTGAGTCTCGAAGTTCGAACCAATAAAATAATACTTAGAACCGTAAACAGAATATCTTTCAAAAATGTCTCAATAGGCAATAATTTCATAAAATCACCAAAACATCCACAGTCTGTTATTCGAATATTCTCACTCGAAAAAGAGGTCCATTTACTGAATTCAAAAAATCCAACACCATCTACTTTACTTTGAAATCCAGTCATGTAATTGAATCCTGTAAGAAACGTAAAGAACAACATCATCATCAAAGTAGCTCCTGTTGTTTTTCTTTGACCGATACCCAATATCAAACATGCACCCAAGACCAATTCTACAACGAGCATAAAAACAGAAAACTCAACAGCAAATTGATGCATGAACTCCATACCTGGTAATCCCTGGGTATCAAACTCTGTGAAGTAATCCTTCATTTTGTATGCTGTACCAAGAGGATCCACTGCCTTTACAAGTCCTGAAAAAATCAGTAAGGCCCCTACAAAATACTGGACATACCATATTTTGGCATGTCGGTTAGGCAAACCACGCATTTTATTGGGAATAACACCAAGTAGTAATGTTAAGGCTATAGCAGCTAAAGAAATGTATAAAAGTAAGGTATAAACCGTCATTTTATTGATTCGTTTGATTCAGCATCTTGTTCGCTCATTTGTATGAGGGCAAAAACGCTGTAATTAATAATATCTTGATAGTTGGCTGTCAAACCCTCAGAAACAAGTGTTTTACCATCATTATCCTCAATCTGTTTAACACGAAATATCTTCATTAGAATCAGATCGGTCAGTGAGGTGAGTCTCATGTCTCGCCAAGCTTCACCGTAATCGTGATTCTTATCCTGCATCAACTGAAAGGTCAGATCATGATAGGTATCGTACAAATCCATGACCGTATCAACCTCCAACTCTAAAGGAGCATCGGATGGTAAGGCCAACTGAATCATAGAAATAATACAATAGTTGATGATGCCAATAAACTCATCATGAATTCCCTCATCGATTTTTGAAACACCATTAACTTCAATCTCACGGATTCGCTTTGCCTTGATGAATATCTGATCCGTCAAAGATGAAGGACGTAAAATCCGCCACGCAGTTCCATAATCCGAATTTTTCTTCTCGAATAACGATCGACATTTCTTTGTTTGGGCCAAGTATTGTTTGAAGGTATGTTTCATACTATAAATATAGTGAAATGTATGTCTTGTTCACGTTAAGGAAATACTAATCGTCTAAATTTACCTGTTCCTCGATCTGACGAAGTTGTTTTTTACATTGCTCTACCAGTTTCTTTGCCTGATCAACCGACTCGATCAACGAAGTGAAATTACCTTCAGACTGTTCTACTTTTTCAACCAGTTGTTGTAGTCTTTTCAATGAATCTTCATAAATATTCACTTGATTTTCAATTTTTTCTTGATCCTCTTTTTTATCCATATAGCATTACCTCCCTTGACTTATTACTTTTTTGTTGATATATTGTATAAAACATCTTATGCAAAATGTAAATTTCTGCTGACATGGCAAAAAAGAAGAAATTAAATTTTTATTCAACTGATCCTGATTTTGAATATTACGACGAAGAGGATGAATATATTGAAACACTCCCCCCCGATCAGCAGCAGCTAAAAATTCGCATCGATAAAAAACACCGAAAAGGAAAAGAAGTCACTCTTGTGGATGGTTTCATAGGTCACCCTGATGAGCTCAAACAATTAGAAAAAATCTTAAAATCGTATTGTGGCGTAGGCGGTTCAAGCAAACATGGACAAATTATCATCCAAGGTAATCAAATGCAAAAGATAAGACAAAAGCTAAAAGACCACGGCTATCGTGTTTCTTAATATTTCTAATCAAAACAGTTATCATGAAAACATTCAAAACACTACTTACAACGAGTTTATTACTCTCATTTATGATCTTTTTCGTGTCTGCTACCACATCCAGAGATGATGGTCGAAAATCTGACAACAAAGAAATGTCAAAAAAAGAACGAAAACTCCAGAAAAAACAATACAAACTCGACAAACTGAAATATAAATTACAGTTAATGATCGATCGTGCACCAGAAGGTAAACGAAAAGATAGAATGCAGAAGAAATTAGACCGGGTCAATCAAACAAATGCAGATGGTTTATCCATGGCTGCTTTTGCTTTAGGTATTGCTGGTATCGTACTTGTAATTGTTGGTGTCTTTGTACCGTATGTGATCTGGGTTGGTATTGCATACAGTATTGCAGCTATCATTGCGGGTGCAATTGGTCGAGCTCAAGAGAAAAATGTCTATAATAACTTAGGTTATATATTTGGTATTGTTGGTTTAGTTTTAGGTGTCATCATGGCTTTATTGGTCATCTTGGTATTTGCTGCTTTACTAGCTGCTATTTAACAAATAAAAAAAGTTTCTTAAAAAAGATGATACGGCTCGTATCATCTTTTTTTTATGTCGTTTCTGCAACTCTTAATAGGTACATAGATAAAATACCCATCAAAATAGGGGCCCAGAACTGAGGGATTCCGATTTGTGCTGCAGACATAAAGGAATAGGCATGATAAAGCCCTAAAAGACGAAGTACATCTAAGCTGATCAAGGAAATAGGTATCACAGTTATCATTGTGATCATAGCAGTTAAAATAAAATGAGCCCCAACCCTAACCTGACAGATCATAATTGTAACATACAAGATTGAAGCAACAAAAAAGCAGATCAAAAATAACTTCCATATCGAAGTGCTTACCGATAAATGATGGGGGTTCAGCACATCCATCCTTGAATGATATAAGGAGGTGAAAATCGTTCGAAGCATGTCATAACAGGAAATTGATATGATCCATAATAAGACGAACATCGTAAGATGAACCATGTAATGAACCCTTGCTTTTATAAGCAATGGGACATAGAATGCTACAACCGTAATGAGTAATGTTAGATATGTAGATAGCCAACCATCCACTAACAAAATAGACTGAAAGGTCTTGCCAAAATACCACCTATCAAGATGCCATAACATTAAATTTAGGACAGCTAGTACAAAGATGAACCACAAAAAACGGAATAGCGATCTTTCCAAAGTTAGAATGGTAATTTAGAGACAAACGAATATCTTTGTAACGAAAGGAATTACGGTTTAGTTTTTG
>CAXQBA010000491.1:0-8468 GCA_964221885.1 Luminiphilus sp.
GATGGTATTTTATTCTTTTTTAAAATAGGTTCAATTATCGTAAAGAATTTATTAGCTCGTTTAATGAGTAAGAACGTATAGGAGTGCCTAAAACAATTAGCTAACATCTCCCTATCTAAACTTTCAAGAACATACGTTTCTGACAATGGAACTTCTTCACTAGCAAAATCCAATGATTTGGGCAACTTGGGAGCCTTAACACGTTGTACATAATTACTAGTTTCAACAACAGTAGTATTTGGTGTATTTTGTTTGATATAGGCTGACATGATAACAAACAGAATAACCAAAGTACCTCCTGCAGAAAAATAGATCCATTTCATTGTTTTATTATTATTTTTTATTGTAGAGAGGAACCATTGAACATGGCTCACCATACATCAACTTCTTAGCAACCGGTTGTAAAAGTTTCGCTATTTCAGCATAAGCAACAGCAGGAACTGGTTTATCACTACATCCCTTAATTACAATACGTTTATCTTGATACTGAGATAAATCCAATGCATTCAATTCTTTAATATAATGATACGCTATGTACTCTTTAGATGTACCTTGAAAAATATTGTGTGCATGAGGATTCGCTTTAATTGCTACAAGCTGATAGGCCCACATTGGTATTATGGCATCAGTTGAACAAAACACACAAAGATTTTTTCCCTGTAATGATGCCCATTCCCAATCATCCAATGATTGCCTAAAATCTTTTTCTCGAATGATAAGTCCCTTGAATAAAAAATGAGTGAGATCCATCTCAACAATTTCCTCGTTTGGAAAAAAACCTTCCAAATTAATTGTAACTATACTGCTGTTTGCAACTCTATTTACGAGGGGTTTACTCATAACCAATTCTTTATTTATAGTATTAACTGTTAAAGTTAGTACATTGATACATACTAAGCAATTTTTATAGCTAACAACCTATTGTTTTTTATTTATGTATGAAATATAATGCCTTATCATCCTTTACCTTTAGATTAGGCAGTTTCAACTTTTTTCTTATTTTTACTAATACCAAAGATCTTAAATTACTTGGAAGCTAAACATCACATAAAAAACAACATTGAACTTGAAAGACTTAGGGATAAATTATCCCTACAACGTCTTCAGATAAATCGGTTATTGGAGATAACTCAAGCTATCAATGACAATATTTCCATTGAAGATCTTTTCGAGTTATACAATAAGACCATGTCCTTTGAGATGCAACTTCAGAAATTTGCGCTCTATACTCGTTCTGAAGAAAAATGGTCTTGTGTCACTTCTGCTGGAATTGATGAAATGCTCATAGAAAAAGATATTTCTGATCGTCTATCGGCATTTAAAAAGAAAGAACGGATCGATGAGCAAGATCATGCTGTCCTTTCTCATTTTTCTATTGTAATCCCTGTGTATCATAAAGATTATGCAATTGCTTATGCATTTGCACAAATTGACTGGAGTGATATCGATCGATACGATGTCAGCTTTATCGAAGCGACTACCAATGTCATTGCTGTTGCTATTGAAAACAAACGATTATTTAAACGACAGCTAGAACAGGAACGAATGCGACGTGAAATGGAACTAGCCATTCAGGTACAAAACATGTTGATCCCAACATCTTTACCCAATAATGATGTGTACCAATTCTCCGGGATCTATCAACCTCACAAAGGTGTCGGAGGGGATTACTATGATTTCCTTGAAGTCGGTCATGAAGAAATTGCCTTGTGTATCGCTGACATTTCAGGTAAAGGTATGGCTGCAGCCATTCTTATGTCAAACTTCCAAGCGAATCTGCAATCATTGGTTCACCGCAAATACCTAAGTGTAAAGAAATTCATCAATCGTCTCAATGCACTGGTTCTAAGAACAACAAAAGGGGAAAAATTCATCACCTTCTTCATTGCGAGATACCATCAAAGAAAAAAACGATTGCGCTACATATGCGCAGGTCATAATCCACCATTCATGTACTCGGGTGGAAAAATTCACCGACTCGATAAAGGATGTACCATTCTTGGTGCATTTGAACGGATCCCTCAGATCGATTTCGGAGAGATCTTCTTGGAGGACGATGCGCTATTTCTTTTGTATACGGATGGTCTGACTGATCTACAAAATGGTAATGAAGAATTTTTTGACGATAACTGTGTAGAACAATTTATTCTTGACAATCATGAATTGGGGGTAGATCTGTTCAATGATAAACTTATGGAACATCTCAATGAGTTTAAAGGTGACAACCCCTTCCCAGATGACATATCGGTTCTTACCGGCAAACTTTTCATAGATAACTATGTTCCGATTGATACAGGACGTACCGATAAGAAAAAGGGTCCTGAAAATAAATTCTCATTTTAATTTATGTCCCGTACATCTCTCAACATCGTTTCATATAATGTGAATGGTATCCGAGCTGCAATGAAAAAAGATTTTGCAATATGGCTCAGCCAGAATGATATTGATATTATCGGTTTGCAAGAGACTAAAGCTCAAGCAGACCAAGTTGATATCAGTTCCTTAGAAGACCTTGGCTACACATTCAATCACTGGTTTTCGGCTGAAAAAAAAGGGTACAGTGGTGTAGCCATTTTTTCAAAGGTCAAACTGGATCATGTTTCCAATGGAATAGGTCACGATCTTTTCGATGCTGAGGGTCGTGTACAACGCGTTGATATTGGTGATATCACCTTGTTGAATTGCTATTTCCCATCAGGCACTAGTGGTGATATACGACAAGATGTCAAATATCAATTTCTAGATTATTTCTACGATTGGGTAGAACAATTAAAAAAAGAACGTCCCAATCTGATCATTCAAGGAGATTATAATATTGCCCATACTGAAATGGATATACACAACCCAAAATCCAATAAAAACACATCGGGGTTTTTACCAGAGGAAAGAGCATGGATGACCAAGTGGTTAACAGAGGGTGCATTTACAGATAGTTATCGAGAACTGAATCCAGATATTCAAAAGTACAGCTGGTGGTCATATAGGGCTGGTGCTCGTGGCAAAAATAAAGGCTGGCGAATCGATTATCAATGTGTGAGTCCTTCACTGAAGGATAAAGTTCAAAAAGCCGAACTTCTGAACGATGCCGTTCATTCTGACCACTGCCCCTGCTTTCTTTCTATAAAAAAGTAGTATGAAACTTAATTCAAGTAAAACTTAGAATTTGGAAAAAGAATGTAGAGTTTCTCAATGAGCTCATCTTGCTCATAATTCACATCTTTGATTCTAAAACCAATAGGACTAACAGATTGAGGTATGGTTGGAAGATTGATGATCGTAGATTGGCTGATATCCACAATATTGACATCACTATCTTCAAAGTTCTTTGTTAATTCACTCAGATCAACAGCTACCTCTTTTAGCGATACAGAGTGTAAATATTTTAAATCAACCATATTCGCACTCCACTTCTTTACTGGATTCCCATTTAAAGATAACGATTGAAGTTTAGAACATTTAACTAAGTTATCTGACAAGACCTCAATACCATTATCATCTAGTGCTAAATGTTTCAAATTAGACATTTTACCAAGAAAATCAGGCACCGAACTTAGATCCATAGAGGAAAGCTCCAAAGTGTGTAAGGCCATCTTAGATAATAACTCTGCGAGATTATTACCTGCTGCTACATTACCACTTATATTTAGATGACGTAGAAAAACTAGATTTGTGAAATGACCTGGAAGATCTTCGATTTCATTATAGGAAATATCTAATTTTTTTAACGATTTAATCTCAATAACCTGTTGCACAACCCGATGCCAAGGAATTGCTGGGTTATTACTCATTGAGAGTTCCGTTAGTTGACGTAATCGTTCTGGTTTTGAAATTCTAAAGTAGTATAGATCACAGTTGTTCAGATTAACTTTTTGAAGCGTTGACCAATATGAAATATCCAAACGCATTTTTCTGAGATTATTGTCATTCAAATACAACTCTTTCAGCATAGGTAAACGCAAGCTGGACCATTTAAATGTATCAATTTTGTTGGCTGCAAGAGAAAGGTGTTCTAATTCAATAAGCTGATTAATCGTTGAAGGAATATAATCTAATTCATTGTATGACAGGTCTAGATGTGCTAGATTTCCTAACAAACCAAATGAACGCCCAAGTACAGAAATAGCATTGTGGGATGCATCTAGTCGCTCGAGACGAATGAGTTCTTTGATCTTATCGTCTAGAAAGGTCAACTGATTATTGGATAGATTCAATTCTTTTAAATAACGGACTAAAAATAAATTTTGAGGAATGCGATCCAGATTATTATACGACAAGTCGATATGATATAAGGAGGACATCTCAGAAAGTGTAATGAATACCTCTTCGAAATTCATCACATCCATCCGTCTCATGTACAAATGAGATAAGGTATTCAACTTTTCAAAACCGGATGGCAATGTCACAATCATATTGCCGCATAATTTCAACTCTTTGAGTGATTTGAAACTTTTAATGGAAGAGGGCAACTCCTCCCAATGATTATCCTTGATCGATAATGATTCTAAAAGTGGTAAATGCGATAACACAGAAATTAACTGATTCGCATCTTGAAAAGGAATACATTGATTTAATGAAACATCTTTTAAATTGACCAACTTTCTAAAAACCCGTCCATTGACAAATTCAAAAGGATTATGGTCAAGTACAACCTTGGTAAGGTTTATGAGTTGAGTCAATGAATCACTTAATGAACTTAATTGATTGTTGCTGAGATCTAGTACTTCAAGATTCTCGCACTCAAAAACCAATTCAGGAATATATTTAAGATTCCGATGACTTAGATCTAAATGTTTTACGTCCAAGAAATTGGATGAGTCAACATGATAGAACACCTCATTATCAGCTTGAGACCAAGCAGTTAGGGTTATAAGCAAACAGATTATTGGGAATATTTTTTTCACCTTATTTTTCAATTAGTGAACATACAATATACTAATTCATTTCAATATTCTAAATTTTATAATTTGTTAACTGCTTGAATTAGACCATTTTGAATCCTTATTTACCTATATTTGTCTACATATGGCACTAATTTTAAATATTGAAACCAGTACGAATCAATGTTCAGTTTGTTTATCCAGAGATGGAGAACCTTGGATTTTAGAATGTCATCAATTAGAAAATGGACATGCTGAAAAATTAACACTTCTAATCGATAAAGTTCTTGCTATTGCCAATATACAATTTGATCTATTGGATGCCATAGCTATAAGTGATGGTCCGGGTTCATACACAGGGTTACGGATCGGCACGTCTACTGCAAAAGGTATTTGTTACTCCCTAGATATTCCACTAATTGCAGTCTCTACATTGAAGCATATGGCACACTCTGACTCCAACATCGATGCTTGTGCCTACATTAGTTTATTAGATGCTAGACGAATGGATGCGTATGTTGCCATCTACTTGCCAGATTCACAACAATATTTGACTGAGTTAAAATCTCCTTTCTTCACAACGCTAACAGCTGACAGTTTTCATGATCTTTTCTCAGATTCTATTCAACATTTAGTTATAAGAGGAAACGCGGTAGAGAAATTACCAAATATCTTTTTCGACAACCCAAAGATCTCATGTGTCCAGACGTTGCCCAATGCTTTTGATATGGTTCCTTTTTCTCAACGAGCTTATGACAATAAACAATTCGTTGATGTAGCGTATCATGAACCATTTTATTTAAAAAAACCAAACATCACTAAATCGAAGCCTATCTTTTAATGAAGAAGATCGACATATATATTCTCAAGAAATTCATAGGAAGTTTTCTTTTTATCTTATTCTTGTCTTCGATGTTAACCGTAGTAGTTGATGTATCTGAAAAGATCGATGACTTTTTAGCTCCGAAAGGCCCTACACTCCACGAGGTTTTATTTCATTATTATCTGAATTTGATTCCATATATAAACGGCATGATATTCCCATTATATGCCCTGATCGCTGTTGTTTTCTTCACATCTCGCCTTGCCGCCAACTCTGAATTCATTGGTATGATTGGGAATGGCGTGAATTATTATCGATTATTGGTGCCGTACTTGATTGGTGCTTTTATTATTGCAAGCATCCATTTTACTTTGAACCATTATGTATTGCCTATATCGAACCAGACGAGAACAGCCTTCGAAAATACGTATATCTGGAAACATAATTATGTTGGAAAATCAAGCCATTTTCACCTTTCGTGTAGTCCATACGAAGAGTTTTACATTCAAGGATTCAGTCGATATGATAGTAGTGCTGTTGGTCTGGCATGGATCCAATATGACACCTTAACAGGTGAAAGAACTCGGGTAGTCAAAGCAAGCAAAGCAAAGTTGATCAGTCCTCCGAATCGCTGGCGACTCCGTGGGATTAAAAAAAGGAAAAAACGCGATAGTACGAGTTTCTTGATAACTAATCTAGCGCATCAATACTTTTTAGATACCACACTTTGTATTGATATTGAAGATCTGGTTCAACGGGATAACTCTAAAGATAATATGGCTACACCTGATCTTAAAGCCTTTATTGCCAAACAAAAGAATAAAGGAGCTGGTGGTACAACGGTGTATGAAGTGGAACGATTCAGAAGATCTGCCGACCCATTCTCTATCATCATACTTACGATCATAGGGTTTTCGATCGCATCTCGTAAGATTCGAGGTGGTATGGCTTGGCATTTAGTGCTCGGGTTCTCTGTATGTGGTGTGTACATATTCATAGGTAAATTCTCAAATACATTCTCTATAAACGGAAATCTTTCGCCGTTGATTGGCACATGGATCACGAACATTGTATTCAGTGTAGTTGCACTTTACATGCTACGAGCAGCTCAGAAATAGGAGAAAATTACTTTTTGTATGATTACTGAAAGATTTGATGTACCTTTGCACCGACATCAAATACGCTCAATACACGTCATATGAATAATACCAACCTTAGGAATATTGCCATCATTGCCCACGTAGATCATGGTAAGACGACACTTGTTGATAAGATCCTACACCATTGTCAACTTTTTAGAGATAATGAGACCAGTGGTGAATTGATTTTAGACAATAATGACCTTGAAAGAGAACGAGGTATCACCATACTTTCGAAGAATGTTTCTGTCAATTACAAAGGAACTAAGATCAATATTATTGATACGCCCGGTCACGCAGATTTTGGTGGAGAAGTTGAGCGTGTATTGAATATGGCAGATGGTGTTTTACTCTTGGTAGATGCATTTGAGGGGCCTATGCCACAAACAAGATATGTACTTTCAAAAGCTATTGAACTTGGGAAAAAGATCATTGTTGTGATCAACAAGGTTGACAAAGATAATTGCCGACCTGATGAAGTGCATGAAATGGTATTCGATCTGATGTTCAATTTAGATGCAGATGAAGACCAACTTGAATTTGAAACGGTGTATGGATCAGCTAAACATGGATGGATGAGTGCTGATTGGAAGAATCCAAGTCAGGACATAGCACATTTATTGGACGTCGTATTAGAACAAATTCCTGCACCAAAATTCAATGATGGAACTGTACAAGTACAGATCACCAATATTGATTATTCGAAATATATCGGCCGAATGGCTATGGGGCGAATCAGTAGAGGTACACTCAAAAATAATCAACCTATTTCCTTAGTATTAAAAGATGGTAGTGTTGTTAAATCAAGGGTTAAAAACTTGTTTGTTTTTGATGGTTTGGGAAAGAAAAAAGTTGACGAGGTAGGATGTGGTGATCTATGCTCCATATTTGGTTTAGAACAATTTGAAATTGGTGATACCATTGCTGATTTTGAACAACCAGAAGGACTACCTCCGATTCATATTGATGAGCCGACAATGAGTATGTTGTTCACCATAAATGATTCACCTTTTTTCGGTAAAGAAGGGAAATTTGTTACTTCTCGACACTTGAGAGATCGTCTATTGAAAGAAACCGAAAAGAACTTAGCCCTTCGTGTAGAAGAGACCGATTCACCTGATTCATATATGGTCTTCGGGCGCGGTGTTATGCACTTGTCTGTCTTGATTGAAACCATGCGACGTGAAGGATATGAGTTACAAGTAGGGAAGCCTCGTGTTATCATCAAAGAAATTGAGGGTCGTAAACATGAACCCATTGAATTACTATCCATTGACACACCCGATGAGTTTTCGGGAAAGATCATTGAACTGGCCACACAACGCAAAGGAGAAATGACAATCATGGAACCCAAAGGTGACCTAATGCATCTTGAATTCATGATCCCATCTAGGGGGATTATTGGTCTGCGAACCATGGTATTGAATAGTACAGCTGGCGAAGCCGTTATGTCTCATCGTTTTGTTGAATTTCAGGCTTGGAAAGGAGACGTTCCAAGCCGCTTGAAAGGATCGTTGATATCTTTAGAAAAGGGAACCTCTATACCCTATTCTATGGATAAATTAAAAGACAGAGGATTTTTCTTCATACCTCCAGGTCAAGATATTTATGAAGGTCAGATTATTGGTG
>CAXQBA010000492.1:0-2264 GCA_964221885.1 Luminiphilus sp.
TTCAAAAACAATGACGCGATACCCCTTATTGTGTAAACGTAGACCTGCAGCAAGCCCGGCGACTCCTGCTCCAATAACTGCAACTGCATCCATTTAAAGCATATTGAAAGAATGTCTCAAATATGACTTTAAAAATATTAAATATTTTGAGAAATCATTGATTCGAACACGTTGCGACATTAAATCTTTTACTGTTTTTGCCTTGATCTTCTTTAAAAGACCATAATAATACCGATAAGCAACATAAACGCCGAACCTAGCCTCTTTTGGCAATTGGACGATCCCTTTGTGGGCTTCAATAAATTCCTTTTCGATCTCTATCTCAATAGCTAATTTGTTTTCAAGTGTCAGGCCCTCAGCACCTAATGCGGGAAAATACATACGACCTAACTCATTCAGATCATCTTTTAAATCACGAAGGAAATTAATCTTTTGAAACGCAGAACCCAATTTCATCGCAAAAGGCTTTAATTTTGTGTATAGGTCATCATCACCTAACACGAATATTTTTAAGCACATAAGTCCAACTACCTCTGCTGACCCCAGAATATATCGTTCATAGGTCTCTTGATTATACTCAACTGGATTTAAATCCATTCGCATGCTGTAGAAAAACTTCTCAATTAAATCACGGTCAATATTATATCGATTTACTACATGCTGAAAGGTATTAAGAATTGGATTCAGAGAGATTTTGCGATCTATGGATAGAAAGGTTTCCTTTTCGAATTCACACAACAAGGATTCTTTATCAAAATCGTGAAACGTATCTACAATCTCATCAGCATATCGAACCATACCGTAAATGGCGTGAACATCATCACGTATGGATTCACCCAATAAGCTTACACTTTTGTAGAAAGATGTTGAGTACATCTTTGTTACGTCTCTTGCTGTCTGGATTGAATGTGTGTCGAACAGTGATTTCATATTGACATCTTTTTAATGTAGTTTATTGATCAGCTTAGCCGCTAACTTTCCTGAGATTAAGGCAGGTGGAACACCAGGACCAGGTACAGTTAATTGACCACAAAATACGAGGTTTTTTAGTTTAGATGTAATTTTTGGCTTAAGATTCGCTGTTTGGAGTAATGTATTTGCTAATCCGTAGGCATTACCTTTGTATGCATTATAATCTTCTTTAAAATCGCTCACACTGTAGGATCGCTTGTAAACAACATGCTCTCGAATAGGATGTCCCGTGAATTTTTCCATGCGATCCATCATTACTTCGTAATATTTCTCCCTCACTTCCTCATTATCCTGAATATTAGGAGCAATCGGCATCAACAAAAACATATTTTCATGTCCATCAGGTGCTGAGCTTGGATCGGTCTTCGATGTTAAACATGTATAAAACAGAGGCTTATCAGGCCATGATGGGTCATCATAAATCTGCTGTCCATGTGCCATAAGGTCTTCATCAAAAAATAAATTGTGATGTTCTAATTTGTCGACTTTTCGATTCAAGCCTATATAATAGATGAGGCACGAAGGAGCCATTTTTCGTTTATCCCAATACGTATCATCATAACGCCTAAAGCTTTTGGGAATCAGATTTTGCTCTACAAAATGATAATCTGCACCCGCTACAACATAATCAACAAGGCGTTCTTGATTACCAAATTCGATCTTTTCGATCATTTGATCACGACAAATGAAAGAAGTCGCTTCAGAATTAAAATGAAACTGAACACCCATTTCCATTGCCACTTTCTCCAAAGCTTTTGCTAATGTGTGCATACCACCAACCGGATACCATGTTCCTAATTTGAGATCCGCATAATTCATCAATGTATAGAGAGAAGGTATGCGCTGTGGCATTTCACCAAGAAAAAGAACAGGAAATCGTAAAATAGTTCTTGCCTTATAAGAATCAAAGCGGTTACAGACATCTTTTTCAACAGACTTAAATAGATCTAGTTTGAAGAAATTTTTGAACACTTCCACGTCGATCAATTCCCCATAACTAAGACCAGGCTTTTCGAGAAATTTTTCCGTACCCACTTTGTACTTGATGGCAGCATCTGATAAAAAGGATGCTAATTTCTTACCTCCATTCGGTTCTAAATTGTCAAAAGTAGAATACAAATCATCAATAGAAGCAGGAATATCTGTACTCGAACCATCATTCCAAATAACTTTGTAGGATGGGTCTAAGCGAATTAGATCAAAATAATCGGTTCGATCCAAACCAAGATCACTGAACAATTTATCGATAAGATCTGGCATCCAGTACCAAGAAGGTCCCATATCAAATGTAA